>CAMBQD010000001.1 GCA_945869905.1 uncultured Clostridia bacterium
CTGCTTTACTGTTGAAAATCCTGAGCTGTGGTACACAAGGGAGCTGTCCCAAAGAGATAGGCAGCCTCTTTATACCATAGTTTTTGAAAGCAAGGAAGAAAAGGTTGAGAAAAAAATAGGCCTGCGTTCCCTTTATCTTGACACAGGCGCAGACCAATACGGCAATAATTTCTGCTTTGTCCTAAACGGTGAAAAAATATTTGCCAAGGGTGCAAATCTTATTCCGTTTTCCGCAATATATGAGGACAGTGACAACAGCACCGTTGATTACTACCTTGACCTTGCCCAAAAATCAAACTTTAATATAATCAGAATTTGGGGCGGCGGCAGCTATGCAGGTGATTACCTCATAAATCAGTGTGACGAAAGGGGTATACTTGTTTGGCAGGACTTTTGCTTTGCCTGTCAAATGTATCCGTTTTACGAAAAAGAATTTACAGACAGTGTTTTGGCAGAGGTAAAGGCAAATGTAAAAAGGCTTACCACCCACCCAAGCCTTGCACTGTGGTGCGGCAACAACGAGCTGGAGGTAATGTTCTCCTATCTGCCAAAGGGCACAAAGCTAATGGAGGCATATGAAAAATTCTTTTACCACACACTGCCCGAATTTATCAGTGATTTGACAGATGCTTCATACATACCCACGTCACCGATAGGCAGTGCCTGCTTTAAGGAGTATTCCAGTGACAATGTAGGCGACACTCATATGTGGAACGTATGGCACGGACTTAAAAAGCTTGATTACTACACCACAAGGTATTCACGCTTTCTGTCTGAATTCGGCTTGGAATCACTGCCGTCAATGAAGGCCATTAAAACCTTTGCTCCGCCGGAGGAATACGACATAACCTCCCCCTGCTTTAACCGGCACCAAAAATGCCTTGGCGGTAATAAAAAGATGCTGTTTTATCTTACAGAGATGTTTGATTTTCCCAAGCATTTTCAGGATTTGCCATACCTTACAGGAATTGTGCAGGCTGAGTGCATAAAAAATGCAACAAACCATTTCAGGCAAAACAAGGGCAGGTGCAACGGCTCAATCTTTTGGCAGTTTAACGATGTATGGAACTGCCCAAGCTGGTCATCGGTGGATTTTGAGGGTGTACCAAAGGCACTTCAGTATAAGTCAAGGGAATTTTTTGCACCTGTTACGGTAAGCTGTAAAAAGGAAAAGGGCAAGGCGGTTATCTACGCCCATAATGATACACTTAAGGAGGTAAATATCGACCTCACCCTTAAGCTGTATAACCCCGACAAAACCAAACAGTATAATATAACCCTTGCACCCAACAGCTGTAAGGCAGTTGACGAAATCGGCGTAAACAGTCAGTCAGTGCTTCAGCTTTGCTTTAACGGTGAGGTTATAACTGAAATATTCACCGCTCCGTCAAGTCTCCGTTTGAAAAAAGCAAATATCACTTCATCACTTGAGGGCAACAGCCTGACACTTAAAAGCGACACCTTTGCAAGTAACGTGTTTATCGACAGTGATGAAATTCCAAGTGACAATTATTTTTCACTGGCAAAGGGAGAGGAAAGGACGGTTACCTTTGATAAACCGCCGAAAAGCTACAGCATAACCTGTACAAACAATATTGAGTTTAAAAAATCCGGTATAAAGAAAAAGCTTTTCAGATTTTTCTACCGCCTTAATCCCGTAAACATAGCAAACTATTTTTACTACACCTATAACTAAACAAAACAGGCAGTCATTTGTACTGCCTGTTTTTGTATTTTATTATTACGAACATACTCCCGTATTACTGCAACTAATTGTAAGTGTTCGATTTATTGTCTTTACCGGTATACCCAATGAGTATTTTTTTATTGTAAAATTACCTGTTGCTTTTCTTCCGCTTTTTGATGAAGTAGCTGTTGTTACTTTCCAATTGCCGTTGTATATGGTGTAAGACGTAGTTGCGTTTGTACAGGTAGCCGAGCTCCCTGTATAGTTAAACGTAGCTGTCAACTTAACAGCCCATTCCTTAACATTATTTGAATTGTAATAGTTAGAATATTTTGTCTTACTTACCGTTGATGTTGAAAAAGCCGAAATTATACTCGTTTCAAATTCAGTAACAATATAACTTCCGTCTTCAAAATATTCAATACTTCTCTCTGTATTATCTGATAAATCCATTTCATCATTTGCTAATGCAGTAAAAGGAAATGTAAATAATGCAATCAATACTAAAAATAAAGTTACAAATCTTTTCATTTTATTTCTCATCGCCAATAACTTCTCCATAAACAACCCCTTCTTCCATTCCGTCAACAATATATCCCGGATGATAAATATCATCAACAACCACTGTAAGTACTCCGACTGCCCATATAAATAACGCAATAATTATACCGGCTGTAATGGCATTTCGGATATTCATTCGTTTTTTTATTTTGCGCGTATCAGCATTCTCAATAAATCCTTTTGCTATTTTCTCTGCTTCGCCGAAATGTTCACGAACACTGTTTATACCATTGACGGAATTTTCTTCTATGTAATCATAAACATCATTTTTAAAATCGTTGATAAACTTTCTTTGGGTTTTGTGGTCGCAAATAAGATATGACTTGATTTCTCTTATATATCCTTTTATATCTTTATTTAACTGTTTATCTGTCATATGTTATCGCAGTCCTCTTTTCTGTCAAGAATTTTGCTTATGCTCTTTGTAACTGAATCATAATCAGCAAGTATTTCCCTGTAATATTCTCTGCCGGCATCTTCAAGATGATAATATCTTCTCGTCCGTCGTACACCTACTTGCCGTGTATAATCGCTGATATATCCTGCCTCAGTTAATCGATATAGGATTGGATACAGCGACCCTTCAAGCATAGTGTAATCACCATCACTTTTTTCGGCAAAAGCCTGAGTAATTTGATAACCGTATAAATCCTCTTTGCTAAGCAGATATAAAACCAGCATCTCTGCTGTTCCTCTTTTAAAATTATCTGTGTTCTGTCCCATATAGCCCACCGTTATTTTGCTTTAAATAAATACTAACACATAATACCTTTTCTGTAAATACTTTTTCTGCAAATATATTGTTGACAATATATAATGTTTGTGCTATTGTTAAATAAAGGAACAATAACTGCAAAAAAGAGGTGGTATATTTCATAAAAAAACTATTAACTGTCCGCTATTTAACAAACCGACTGAATTTATACAGGAGATATCTATGAAAAAGTTTCTAATTAGTATAATGACAATTCTCATTATGTTTTTCCCAACAATTTCTGCTTATGCAAACACATATATTGTTGAAGATAAAACAGAAGCAAGCGAAGAAATTATCGATTTGACGGCTAACTCTTCTAATTTTTTTCGTGAAACACAAACTTTTAATAAAAATAGCATTTCGGAATATATTAAATTACATCCAAGCCAAAAGTCAAAAATCGTTTCCGCTGTTAAAAACGGAAACGAAATATGTTCTTTGGTAAATTATGATTATTACATATCAGAAAAATATGACAAATACGGAAACGTAATAGATAGTCACTTAATGACAAAAGATGAAGTTGATATTTATAAAAACGAACTAAAAGAAAGAAGTGTCCCTTTTTATGTTTCTAATATGACCACAAAAGCATATGGCTTAATTGACAGTGATTTTGAAGAAAAGGGCAAGCTTTCAATTGGATTAGTAGTAACAAAAAATTCTGACAACACTTATACTGCATTTGGTAATGCAAAATGGAATACAACGTCAATTGTTGGAGGAGCAAATTATCCGGATGCAGCAGGAGCTGACTTTTTTTCTATCACTTGGGGTGGTAACGGTGAATTAAAATGTACCAAAGCGAGTGCCAGTGGTTCATACAATAACGGTACATCAATATCAATAAGCAGAGCTAAATCAGACACATATAAAGGTTATTGTTGGCAATTTTTGGAAAAGAAAAGCGGCACAGGTTCTTGTATGAAAAATTTATCAGCAGAGGTAAACCTCAAAAAGACATACTCAAAAAACAGGAACAAAGAAACAAACGTTATTTGCACATATATACATACTTATTCTAAGGTTACAGGTTCTATTTCATTCAACGCAGGCAAAAATAATCTTGCAGGTGGAATTACATTAGGAACAACAGAAAAGCAATGGCAAATATCTTGTGACGTTAGTGGGGTAAAATACTAAATTATGAAAAACAAAATTTTTATAATTGCTCCTATCTTTTTGTTAGTTGTCGGAATTATTTCTCTTGCTGTTTATCATAATTCATTGGTCGAAATAAAAGATGAGCAAAGTGCCTTGAACGCTATAAGCAAAACACAAAACATTAATAGCCTTACTGATATCAAAATCGTAGACAAAGAAAAATACTTAGGGATATTTGGTCAATACAATGAAGACAAAGTCGGTATATTCATTTTTGAAAATGATCCTCTATTTCGCAATCGTTATAAGTATTTTGGTAAAACCATAACAAAAAAAGGCATTGGTGATTTTGAATATAAGGGTAATGATAATAACAAATCTCAATATATTTTAGCTGTTGATATTTGTACTGAAAACGATAAAAAATATTCAGATTTAAACATTGAAATATTTACAACAGATATAGACACAGGAGAAAAGACAGTTTTACAGCAAAATAAAGTGTCTTCATTTCCTTACTGCAATTTATTCTGCATTGAGCTTGATTATGAAAATGATTTTTATTTCGACTATGTGATATATGACG
This sequence comes from uncultured Clostridia bacterium, assembly GCA_945869905.1. Taxonomy (GTDB): domain Bacteria; phylum Bacillota; class Clostridia; order Oscillospirales; family Acutalibacteraceae; genus Eubacterium_R. Next base: position 4,696 of record CAMBQD010000001.1, read on the forward strand.
ATAACCAAAATATAGTTATATAAAAAGATTAAACAGGACAGTTCATTTTGAACTGTCCTGTTTTGTTATGACAGGTTTGTTGATACAATTTTTTCAACCAATTCTTTTGTGGGGAAATCCATATAAATCGTTCCGTAATATTTACTGCTGTCAAGTGGATAACCGATAAACTGAGGATTGATATATTCTGAATTATTATAAGGTCCCTTAAGTCCGCCGGCAGTTGACAGATAATTTATAACGTAGCTGCCGTCAAATGCCTTCATTGTGTCAAGGAAGGGCTTAATACACTCCCTCCACCTGGGCTCAGGCTTATATTTATACCTGTCCTGAACGGTAAAGGTCATCTGATTTTCTCCGCTGGTTTTCAGCACAAGGGGCTGTGGCTCTGCCACGGTTTGCTCCACCCAGCCTGAAAAATCAATGCCTGTGTTCAAATCGTTATATTCCTTTTTGTCTGCTTTTTTGCAACGGCGGATAAGCACAATTTTACCCCTGCATTCAGACATACTCGGTGCTCTGTTTTCCAAAAACCATTTGTCCTCATTGCCCTTTATGTAGGTGTTATACAGATTATCAAAGCATTTTTCCTGTTCCCTGCCGCTATCATTTTTAAACTGAAAAACAATAGCCTCCGTGGGATTTCTGCTTAAAAAATTATAGCAGTGATTAAGCACGTCCTCCATATCCATATGTCTTGAAATATGACTTGGGTTAACAAAGGCATTGCAAATACCGTGCACCATTGACAATCTGTTGCCCTTTGACTTAACACGGATATCAAGGCACCTGACGCCCAGATTTAACTGCTCATAAATATTTCTGTCCTGACATTTGGCGAAGTAAGACAGCTGAACATACTGCGTTACGCAATCGTGGGTGCCTGCAAGGTTAAGGCTGAACAAATCACGGCCGTCATCAATATCCTTCATCCAAGCTCTTAAATTCATATTCATCACCAAAATAAATATAACATTTTTAAATACCGATTGCAAATGCACAAATTATAAATTATAATTAATATGTAATATGCCCTGCATATAAATTTAACATAGATTTAACATAAATCGTATATTTTTTTAACTGCGGGCATTTACTATTAATGCAGGGTTTTGTCTGTTTTTTACATAGGCAATAAAGAATAATCCGAATGTATTAGAGGTAATCATATGACAATATTTGATTTGTTAACACTGCTTGGCGGTCTGGCAATGTTCCTGTTCGGTATGAGTGTAATGGGCGACAGCCTTGAAAAAGTCAGCGGCGGTAAGCTTGAAAGCATTTTGGAAAAAATGACGGACAACCGCATTAAAGGCGTACTGCTGGGCTTGGTCGTTACCGCAATTATACAATCCTCAGGTGCCGTAACCGTTATGGCAGTGGGCTTTGTAAACAGTGGAATTATGGCTCTGCGTCAGGTAATCGGTATCATAATGGGTGCAAATATAGGCACAACCGTTACTGCATGGCTTTTGTCACTGACAGGCATTGAGGGCTCCAACATATTTCTCCAGCTTCTCAAGCCCTCCTCCTTTGCGCCTGTTCTGGCATTTATAGGCATTGTTCTTTATATGTTCTCCAAAAATGATAAGAAAAAAAGTGTTTCCACCATTCTTATCGGCTTTGCCCTGCTTATGATTGGTATGGACACAATGAGCAGCTCCGTTGAGGGACTCAAAAACGTGCCGGAATTTACGGGAATACTTACCAAATTCACCAATCCTCTTTTAGGTGTAATTGCAGGCTTTTTGCTTACCACGGTTATGCAGAGCTCCTCTGCCTCTGTTGGTATACTTCAGGCGCTTTCAAGCACAGGCTCCGTTACTGTGGGTGCGGCATTTCCGATTATCCTTGGTCAAAACATCGGCTCCTGCACAACGGTTTTGCTGTCATCAATAGGTGCTAATAAAAATGCCAAGCGTGCCGCCGGTGCACACCTTATGTTTAACGTGATCGGTGTACTTCTGGCAATGGCTTGCTTTTACGGTGCCAACGCTTTGTTTGACCTACCGTTTTTTGACAAGGCTGTTAACCCTGCCGCTATTGCCATTATCCACTCTGTGTTCAATATTTTTGCAACGGTGGTTCTATTCCCCTTTGGCAATCAGCTTGAAAAGCTTATGTGCGTGCTTATCAAGGATAAGCCGGAGGACAAGGCTCAGGCAGAAGCAAGCGAATCAGGTCTTGTTGACGAGCGTTTTATCATTACTCCTTCATATGCACTTGAAAAGGTTAAGGAAAAATGCGACCAAATGGCTACACTGGCAAAAACAAATATTTCTATGAGCCTTGATTTTCTTAAGGTATACAGCTCCTCCAAGGATGAAAAAATCCAGCAAAACGAAAAGCTGCTTGACAGGTATGAGGACGAGCTGGAAACCTATCTTGTAAAGATAAGTGCTCTTGATTTAGGCGTTACCGACTCAATGAGACTCAGCGAATATTCCCACGCAATAGGCAACTTTGAGCGTATCGGCGACTACGGTGTAAACATTCTTAAAACAAAAAGAAAAATGCACAAGGAGCATATCCATTTCACCGAAGACGCCAACAGGGAGCTTGACATTATGGGCAGGGCTGTTAAGGAAATTATTGAAAATTCCACCACTGCCTTTATCAACGACGACGTGGAGCTGGCGCAGACAATCGAGCCCCTTGAGCAGGTAATTGACAACCTGAAGGCAGAGCTGAGGGCAAAGCACTCAAAGCGTATGAACGACGGTGAATGCACCATTGAAAACGGAATTTTATTTTTTGATATCATCAATGCCTTTGAGCGTATTGCAGACCACTGCTCAAATTTAGCCGTCTGCATAATTGAGCTTTCACAGGGCAGCTATCAAACCCACAGCTATCTTAAGGGCGTTAAAAATTCCGGCAACACCGGATTTATGAAAAGCTTTGAGGAATACCTTAATAAATACGCAATCAGATAACGAGGTAAATTATGGAAAACAACGGGCTTGTATATATTGTTGAGGACGATACCTCCATACGTGAGCTTGAAATGTATGCCCTTAAAAATGCAAATTTTGACGTGGAGGGCTTTGAGGACTCAACAGAATTTAAAAAGGCTTTGGCGCAAAAAATTCCGGATATGGTTTTGCTGGATATTATGCTGCCCCAAAGCGACGGACTGCAGGTGCTTAATCAAATCCGTAACACACCTGTGTACAGTAATATCCCTGTTATAATGGTAACGGCAAAAACCGGCGAAATTGACGCAGTTAAAGGTCTTGATATGGGGGCAGACGATTATATCACAAAGCCCTTTGGAGTAATGGAGCTGGTGTCAAGGGTAAAGGCTGTTTTACGCAGAACAGAGAAAAAGACTAAGCCCGTGCTTGCCTATAAAAACATTGTGCTTGACGAGGGACGTCACACCGTGCTTGTTGACGATAACGAGGTTGAGCTTACATACAAGGAATATGAAATTCTTAAGCACCTGATAAGAAACAAGGGAATTGTACTGACCCGCGACAGGCTTATGGAAATTGTATGGGGATACAACTTTGAGCAGGGCAACAGAACGGTTGATGTTCACATTCAGTCCCTGCGAAAAAAACTGGGCTCCGCCGGCGAGCATATAAAAACAATACGCAATGTGGGCTATAAGGTCGGTGATTAAATGACAAAAAAAGCACTGTCAAAAATTATGCTGTTTGGCATTTCCGTAATTGCCATTACAGCATTTTTGATTATATCCGTTTTTTACTCCTACTATGAGCGGCAGACAAAAAACAGCCTGTGCGATGTTGTCAGCCTTGTGGAGTCCGAGCTGGAGCAAACAAACGATTACGGCTTTATAAATAATTCCGTTAATTCTCAAACAAGAATAACACTGATATCCCCTGACGGTGAGGTTATTGCAGACAGCGTTAAGGATGCCGCCTCCCTTGAAAATCACTCACAGCGTGATGAGGTGAAGGAGGCAATTGAAAAGGGTGAAGGCTCCGCCGTAAGAAAATCAAAAACCCTTGGGGAAAATACATATTATTATGCCAAGCTGTTATCAAACGGCAATGTATTGAGAGCATCTGCCAAGGCGCAAAGCGTTGTCAGTGTGCTGGGTGATGTATCGGTTTATATTCTTCTGTCAATTTTATTTGTTATAATATGCTCCGTTTTTGTCAGTGTGGCAATTACAAAAAGCATTGTAAGGCCTATCGAGGAGCTGGGCAAAAGCCTTGACAATCTTGACGATTTCAAATCCTATAAGGAGCTTAATCCCTTTGTTGACGCATTGAAGGAGCAGAATAAAAAGCAAAAGGAGCTGGACAGACAGAAAAAGCAGTTTACCGCAAATGTTTCACACGAGTTGAAAACTCCTTTAACCTCTATTGCCGGATATGCCGAGCTGATTGAAACAGGCATTGCGCAGGAGCCTGACATAAAGCCCTTTGCCGCCACAATCAGAAAACAGGCATTACGGCTTGTAAATCTCAGCGAGGACATTATAAAGCTGTCACAGCTGGAGGAAAACGAGGAAACGGAAATTGTTTTTTCCTCAGTGGATATTTACGATATTTCACTACGGTGTGTTGAGGCTTTATCCATAAACGCAAAGGCTAAGGGCGTAACAATTAAGCTGAATGGTGAAAGCACCTTTATAAAAGCAAATCCGTCACTTTTGGAGGAGCTGATTTACAATCTCTGTGACAATGCCATCAGGTACAATAAAGAAAATGGAGCTGTTAATGTCAGCGTTACCTCCGACGAAACAGGCGTAATGCTTTGCGTTGAGGATACGGGAATAGGTATTGAGGAAAAGTATCAGGAGCGTATTTTTGAACGCTTTTTCCGTGTTGATAAAAGCCGCAGCAAAGCCACAGGCGGTACGGGACTGGGGTTGGCAATTGTTAAGCACATTGCCCAAATTCACGGCGCAGAGCTTAAAATTGACAGTGTTTTAGGCAAAGGAACAGCAATATCCGTGCACTTTGAAAAATAAAAACAAAAAATATATTGAAAAATCTTTTATTTTAGTATATTATAGAAAAGTAATATACTGCATAAAGGGGAATTTTTATGAAACAAAAATCCAAGCTCAGTAATTTTAATAAGTTTTTAACAGTAGTTCTTGTTATTGTTCTTGTTGCAAATGTTATTGTAATTGCAAAAAAGCCCGTTCCTGTTGCAACTGAAGGTGACGCAGGTACAACAGACGCCAACGCTCTTGTGATTGATGAGTTCAAGGCAGATACATACGGTGGCGTTGAATTCAAGACAGATGAGGATGTTGTTAAGTATTACGCTGCTGCTTTTGACAAAACAAAGGCACAGACAAAGGTTTATTCAGATGGCAAGGGCAATACTCCAACCTGGTATGCTTTTCTTGGCGAGGAGGACCTTCAGGTTCAAAAGATTATCATTGAGGGTAAAGAGAACGCAACCATTAACAACCTTGTTCCTACTATCGTAGGCGGTCTTTTCACAAAGGGTGCTGTCGGCCTTTCTCCGACTGCCAGTCGTGACCCTGCTCAGGATACTGACGAGGAGGGCAAAAGCCTTACTACCTGTCGTCTTACCGCAGAGGATGTTGTTGCAACAAACGTTAAGGATAACGGCGACGGTACAATAACACTCCAGCTTCAGCCAAAAGAGGTTAATATGTCCCACAAGGGTATGGACCCACAGGGTAATTTGTTTAACACACTTGGTGCTATCGACTCCGTTGTAGACAGCATTCAGCAGCTTTCCTGGTCACAGGGCACAACTGCTGAAAACTGCATTGTTAACTACCACGGCGGATATGCAACTGTAACTATTGATACAAAGAGCGGTCTTATTACAACTGCCGATTATCATATGGAAGCACACATTGCCGTTACACACGCAAACGTTTTGGTACTTAAGGATAAGTCAGCAAACGTACTTGTTACATACGATGTTCACTATCCTGCATCAGAGCAGTATATTAAGGATAACCTTGGTATGACCATCGTTGGTTAATACTGCTGACAAAAAATAAAATTTACGGGAGGGTTAATGCCCTCCCGATTTTTTGGTAATTATGATAGAAAAAAGATTTAACGAGCTTTATAACAGAGCATATGAACGCACATACAATGTGTTCAGCGAATTTTTAAATATGGAGGAGCAGAGCATTTTGGCAGGCACCTGTCTGCCCTGTACTGTTTACGGCGGCTACGACAATGCCGAGCGTGTAATTGCAGGCTTTGGCGAAGATATCAACATTAAGGATTTCCCTATCAAATACCTTGTTATCTCACCTGTTATGCAAAAATTTGCCGACACTCTTACTCACCGTGATTTTTTGGGCGGACTGATGAATTTGGGAATAAAAAGGGAAATGCTTGGTGATATCATTGTGTATAACAATCAGGCATACCTTGTTTGCTTGGAGCAGATTGCCGATTATATAAAGGACAATCTCCGCCGTATTAAGCACACAACTGTCAGTGTTTCTCAAGCAGCGGCACTGCCTGAGGATATAATCAAGGCTCCTCAGCCGTCGGTGCTTGTGGTGTCCTCCCTTAGACTCGACGTGCTTGTAAGCGCCGTATACAAATTATCTCGCGGCGACGCGTCAAAGCTTTTTGCCGCAGGGAAAATATTTGTAAACAGCAGGCTGACGGAAAACACCTCATATCAGGTTAAAGAAAACGATATCATTTCCGTGCGCGGCTACGGTAGATTTTCCTTTTCCCAAGCACTTAGAAAAACAAAAAAGGACCGACTGGCTGTTGAGGTAATTAAATATTAAATTAATTAAAATATTAGGTCCTATTTTATTTACAAGGATAGCTTGCCGTGATATAATCTTTATGAAAAAATCTTTACCTGCAAGCGTTTTGGTATAGAGGAGAAGATATGAACAAGGATATTGAAAAAATACTGGTAACAGAAGAGGATTTAGCAGGCATAACCAAAAGACTCGGTGAGCAAATCACCAAGGATTATGCAGGCAAAAAGCTTCTTATTGTGGGCGTTCTTAAGGGCTCGATTTATTTTTTAACAGACCTGTCAAGGCACATTGACCTTCCCTGCACAATTGATTTTGTTCAGGCGTCAAGCTACGGCGCCGGCACTGTTTCCAGCGGCGAAATAAAAATCACTAAGGATATCAGCGGTGACCTTTCAGGCTTTGACGTTTTACTTGTTGAGGATATACTTGACACCGGCAGAACCCTTAAGCATATTCATGATATGCTGTCAAAAAGAAATCCGGAGTCTATAGCCGTTGTCACTCTGCTTGACAAGCCTGCAAGACGTGAGGTTGACATATACGCAGACTATGTGGGTGTTGACGTGCCAAACGCCTTTGTTGTGGGCTACGGTCTTGACTACAACCAGTTTTACAGGAATTTACCCTATATCGGCATATTAAAGGAAAGCGTTTATAACAAATGATTGACTTTTTGCTTATATGGGAATATACTAAGTAAAAAATAATACAGACGGTTTTTAAGACTCTGTCTTAAAATTAAAAGGGAATTGAGTGAAAATCTCAGGCAACCGCCATTACCGTAACTGATGAAGCAAATACATATGCCATTGGGTGACCGAGAAGGCGTATTTGCGGGTATACTGAAAATATACTATATCACAAGCCGGGAGACCTGCCGCAAACAAAAATTCAGCTTTTGGGCAAGTGGAAAAGCAATGGGTTTTATACACACATACTATACCCCTGTCCAAATGACAGGGGTGTTTTTTATGAAAAAATTTACTGCCGTGCTTTTATCAGCTTTACTTTGCTTTTCACTGCTTGGGTGCAGTAATGAAGAAAAGAAGGTAACCACATCATCAACCACAGCCATATCATCAACCGTTTATGAAAGCAGTGAAAAAGCCGAGGAAAAGGAAACCGAAGCAGAAAAAAGAGAAACAACCGAAAAAAAGAAAGTCACCTCAACGTCTGTTAAATCAGAAACGGCAGATAAAGCGTCAACATCTTCTACTGTAGCATCAACAACGGAAAAATCCACCGCAAAAAAGCAGGCTGTCAGCTCAGCAACAAAAGCATCAACCACAAAAAAGCAGACCACCACTTCCTCGTCAATTACCTGTACCGTAACCGTTGAATGTAAAAGCATACTGAATAATATGGATAAGCTTAAAGCAGGTCACGAGTCATATGTTCCCGCCGACGGATACATAATAAATAACTGTAATGTTACTGTTTCAAACGGGGATACGGCATATGACGCAGTTAAAGCCGCCTGTGATACAAAGGGCGTTTATCTGAATGTTACCAACAGCAGCTACGGCAAATACATTGCCGGCTTTAATAATATAGATGAAAAGGACTGCGGCAGTCAAAGCGGCTGGCTTTATAATGTAAACGGTTCATATCCGTCAAAAAGCTGCAGTAAATATATTCTTTCAAACGGCGATAACGTTGTATTCACATACACGTGCAAATAAAATTTTTATCGGAGGTAAAAAATGAAAAAATTATTATCGGTAATCCTTGCGGTATCCGTTATTCTTATGTCAGGTATAACGGCATTTGCGGCAGAAAAAACCACATCTGAAAAGGTGAAGGAGCAAATTGACGGCGCGGTGGCGTACCTTACAAGCGGTGTTACCGGCTATGGTGTGGACGAGGCAATTGACCTGTGCATACTTGCAAATTCAGGTGCAGATGTTTCTGCGTACAAGGATGGTTTCTTAAGTGCGGTTAAGGCAAACCTTGACGCCAACAGCGGAAAAATCGTTTCCTCCTACGGCGAAAACCTTGCAACCTACGGCGCAGTAATCATAACCTTGATAAGCTTTGACGAAGACATAACGGATTTTTACGGCTATAACATTGAAAATGCTTTTCTTGCTATGGACCCAACAGTTGCTCCGGCGTCACCAAACTATTACAGAATTATCGCACAGGGTGCATTTTACTGCGACAACTCTGACGATTTCCTTGTTGACGTATGCGACGCATATGTCAGCGGATATTATACAATGGGTATGGGTGCAGATTACTACGGATATTCCTGTGACAACACAGCGTACTTTATAGATGCAATCTCATACGGCTATTTTGTTGATGACAAGTATAAAACCGTTCTTGACGATGCAATGGCAGTGCTTGACACCTACAAGGTTGACGGCGGATATTGCTACAACCCTGCTTACGGCACCCAGCCCAATGCCGATTCAACTGCCCTTGCGCTTTTGGCACACTGTGCATACACAGACGACATTGAAACAAAGGCTGACTTTGACGCATATTTCACTCTGCTTAACGGCATTTATGCGGACCTTTGCACCTTTGAGGGCAGTGCTACAGGCGTTTTCACCTATGACGGTGCGGACAGTGCCTATACCACAAAGGAGGCGTTAATGGCACTCAGCGAGTATTATCTTGTTGCATACAACCAGGAAAACTCAGATGAAGAAGAAACAGAAATAATCAGCAAGCCTGAAATCACCGTGCCTACAACCAAGGAACCTGAAACTACAACTAAAACAGAAGTTATTAAAAAGTCACCTGCTACAGGTGCCGGTGCCTCTGCCGTTTCCTCTGTTATTGCTCTTTTTGCCGCCGCAGGTGTAATAACTGCTGTTAGAAAAAAAGAAAAATAATATAAACCAATATTTAGAGTGCCTCATAGGCACTCTTTTTTGTTGCAATAGCACATAATTTATGATACTATCAAATCAAGGAGAGTGTCATTATGAATTATTCTTTTAACCTTATATACAAAGCAGACGGAAAAATAAATAAAACCAATAAGCCAGATAATGCTGATTTTATGGTTGATATAGAGGAAAGCGAAAGGCTGCTTTCTCTTACGGTTAAGCCTAATAAGGAAATTGAATTTATAAAATTTGAAATGACAACTGCTTATAAATTCAATAACGCACAGCGCATTTTTACAAACGGATACCAAAGCTGGACCGTTTCAAAGGAATATTCCCCCACCGGCGCAATGGACGAATTTAACCCAAGGATATTGGGTGTACAAAAAAAACATTTTAACCCACTGGGAATTTGGGGTGCCGGTGATTTAACCTTTCACCAGTATCCTGAAAGGGCAGGAATTTTTTATGGCTATTCCTACGGCTATATACGCAGTGGTGAAGAATTGCTTTTACTGGGCTCCCTTTCCGAAAGGGAGGGCTATACCGTCATAACCTTTAACACCGCCGACAATACCATTTCCATTGAAAAGGATTTGGAGGGCGTTAAATTCAGCGGTGAAAAGAATATCCTTAACCTTGCAATGCTACGCGGCGAATACAATGCTGTTTTTGACGAATATTTTGAAATGATGAATATTTCAAAGCCTAAGGTCAACAGAGCTTGCGGCTACACCACCTGGTACAATTATTATACCGGTGTAACGGAGGAAATTGTTAACCGTGATTTGTCTGCCATTGCAGGCCTTGACACAAAGGTGGATATTTTCCAGATTGACGACGGCTATGAGCGTGCCGTTGGTGATTGGCTGGAGCCTGACCAAAAGAAATTCCCAAAGGGTATGAAGGCGGCGGCAGACAGTATTCACAGTCACGGTATGCTGGCAGGTCTTTGGCTTGCTCCCTTTGCCGTTACTCCCAAATCTCATATTTTCAGGCAGCACAGGGACTGGCTTGTGCGTGACGAAAGGGGTAAAATTCACTTTGCCTCTCACAACTGGGGCGGCTTTTATGCCCTTGACATTTACAATCCTGAGGTAAGGGCTTACATAAAAAAGGTCTTTGACACCGTGCTGAATGATTGGGGCTATGATATGGTCAAGCTTGACTTCCTTTACGCCTGCTCCATTATCCCCATTCATAACAAAAGCCGCGGACAGATTATGTGCGAGGCAATGGATTTTCTGCGTGAATGCTGCGGAGATAAAATCATTCTCGGCTGCGGTGTGCCTTTGGCTCCCGCCTTCGGCAAGGTTGATTTTTGCCGAATCGGTGCAGATGTAGGCTTATGCTGGAAAAACAAGGCTTTTTCGCGTGAGGACGTATCCACTCAGCACACTCTGATGAATACGGTTTTCCGCAGGCATCTGGACGGCAGGGCTTTTCTTAATGACCCCGATGTTTTCCTGCTACGTGACAACAATATAAAAATGACCCTTGAACAAAGAAAAATCATTGCCAAGGTAAATAGCCTTTGCGGTAATCTTTTGTTTGTGTCTGATGACGTGTCCACCTATTCTCCTGAGCAGAGAAAAATTTTTACAGATGTGGTTACAAGCCAAAAGGCACAGATAATAAACGCAGAATTTGTCAGCGATAAAGCTATTAAAATTAATTATTTACTTAACGGTGCAGAAAGCAGCCTGACCTTTAACCTTGGAACAGATGTGGAGAATTAATTACTCCTCTATTGTAAATAACCAAAGGCTGTGATATAATATCATTGCGTTAAAAATGTAAGGAGAATACTTATGAAAAGAATTTTAACCTACGGTACATTTGACCTTTTACATTACGGACATATCAGACTTCTTCAGCGAGCAAAGGCAATGGGCGACTATCTTGTTGTTGCTCTTTCCACCGACGAATTTAACGCCGGCAAGGGCAAAAAGGCATACCACACCTATGAAACAAGAAAGAAGATGCTTGAGGCAATCAGGTATGTTGACCTTGTTATACCCGAAAACAGCTGGGAACAAAAAATAGACGACGTTAAGGAATATCATATTGACACCGTTGTTATGGGCGGCGACTGGGCAGGCAGTGACAAATTTGATTATCTTAAGGATTACTGCGAGCTGGTTTTCCTTGACAGGACTCCCGGCGTATCTACAACCATGATTAAACAGGATTTGGGACTTAAGGAGGCAATAGGAGGCGTTGACCAGCTCCCTGACGAAAAATAAATTTTGCTTTCTTTACCTCCCTTTTTAAGGGAGGTTTTTTGTTTGTCAATAATGTTTCACGGCATTTTGTAACCTTTTCTTTTCTTTTTGTTGTGGGAAAAACTGCCGTTTTTCTGTGAAACAGACAAATGTCCGTTATTCTATATATACATATTTTTGTGGTTATGAAAAAGAAAAAATACAATATATTGTGTTTTTTTCTTAATTTACTATTGACACACCGCTAAATATTTGGTATTATTAATCCAGTCGATTAAATTGTTTGTAACTATTTTGTAACAAAATTAAGGGGAAAAATTATGAAAATCATTAAGCGAAACGGCTCAGAGGTTGATTTTGATATAAACAAAATTATTGTTGCCGTATCAAAGGCAAATGCTGCCTGTAAAAAAGAAGAGCTTACACCAAGTCAAATTAACGAAATTGCCGAATATGTCGAGTTTAAAACATCAAAGGCAAACCGCGCTTTATCCGTTGAGGAAATTCAGGATATTGTTGAAAATCAGATTATGGCACAGGGTGCATTTGACGTTGCCAGACTTTATGTAAAATACCGCTATAACCGTTCGCTTATCAGAAAGGCAAATACAACAGATAACCAAATCCTTTCTCTTATCGAATGTAATAACGAAGAGGTTAAGCAGGAAAACTCAAATAAAAACCCAACGGTAAACTCCGTACAGCGTGACTATATGGCAGGTGAGGTTTCCAAGGATATCACAAAGAGAATTCTTTTGCCGCAGGATATTGTTGACGCTCACGAGCAGGGCATTATCCATTTCCACGACGCAGATTATTTTGCACAGCATATGCACAACTGCGACCTTGTTAACCTTGAGGATATGCTCCAAAACGGCACCGTTATTTCAGAAACAATGATTGAAAAGCCCCATAGCTTTTCCACTGCCTGCAATATTGCAACACAGATTATTGCTCAGGTTGCGTCAAGCCAGTACGGCGGTCAGTCCATTTCTCTTGCGCATCTTGCTCCCTTTGTTCAAATCAGCAGGGATAAAATTCGCAAGGAGGTTATGGAGGAAGCAGAGCAGTTTGGCTTTAATATGGATGAAAATCAAGTTGCAGAGCTTACCGAAAAGCGCCTGAGGGACGAGGTTTCAAGAGGTGTACAGACAATTCAGTATCAGGTTGTAACTCTCCTTACCACCAACGGACAGGCTCCCTTTGTTACAGTATTTATGTACCTTAACGAAGCTAAAAGCGAGCAGGAAAAGAAGGACCTTGCCCTCATTATTGAGGAAACCCTTAAGCAGAGAATACAGGGTGTAAAAAATGAGGACGGCGTTTGGATTACTCCTGCATTTCCAAAGCTTATTTATGTACTTGAGAACGATAATGTGGAGGAGGATTCTCCTTACTTCTATCTTACAGAGCTTGCCGCAAGATGCACTGCAAAGAGAATGGTGCCCGATTACATCTCAGAAAAGAAGATGAAGGAGCTTAAGGAGGGCAACTGCTTCCCTGTTATGGGATGTCGTTCAAATCTTTCTCCTTGGAAGGACGAAAACGGAAACTATAAATTCTACGGACGTTTTAATCAGGGTGTTGTTACACTTAACCTTGTTGACATTGCCTGCTCCTCCGGCGGCGATATGACAAAGTTTTGGAAAATATTTGACGAGCGTCTTGATTTGTGCTACCGTGCATTAATGTGCCGTCACAACAGACTTAAGGGCACACTGTCCGACGCCGCACCGATTCTTTGGCAGCACGGTGCAATCGCAAGACTTAAAAAGGGTGAAAAAATTGATTCACTTTTGGTTGGCGGCTATTCAACAATCAGCCTTGGCTATGCCGGTCTTTATGAATGTACAAAGTATATGACAGGTATGAGCCATACCGACGAAAACGGCGGCAAGGAATTTGCTCTTAAGGTAATGCGTTATATGAACGACGCTTGCACAAGATGGAAAAAGGAAACCACAATCGGCTTCGGTATCTACGGAACTCCTCTTGAGTCCACAACATATAAATTTGCAAAGTGCCTGCAAAAACGTTTTGGCATTATTCCCGGCGTAACAGATAAAAACTATATTACAAATTCTTATCACGTTCACGTTACTGAGGAAATTGACGCATTTTCAAAGCTTTCCTTTGAGGCTCCCTTCCAAGAGCTTTCAACCGGCGGTGCCATCTCCTATGTAGAAGTACCGAATATGCAGAACAATATTCCTGCTGTTTTACAGGTTATGAGATATATTTACGACAATATTATGTATGCCGAGCTTAACACAAAATCCGACTACTGTCAGTGCTGTGGCTATGACGGAGAAATTCAGATTGTTGAAAACGGTGACGGCAAGCTTGTTTGGAGATGCCCAAAATGCGGCAATGAAGACCAGGATAAAATGAACGTTGCCAGAAGAACCTGCGGCTATATCGGCACACAGTTCTGGAATCAGGGCAGAACACAGGAAATTAAAGAAAGAGTATTGCATTTATAAAATAACAAAGGGCTGTCAAAAGACAGCCCTATTATGTATTCTGTTTTGGAGAAATAATATGAACTACGGCGAAATCAAAAAAAACGACATTGCAAACGGTGAGGGCGTTAGGACATCGCTTTTCGTTTCCGGTTGCCGACACCACTGTAAAAACTGCTTTAATCAAAGCACCTGGGACTTTGGCTTCGGCGAGCCCTTTACGGAAAAAACAATGCAGGAAATACTTGATGCCTGCTCGCCCCATTGGATAAACGGCCTGTCACTGCTTGGGGGTGAGCCCTTTGAGCCTGAAAATCAAAGGGTGCTTTTACCGTTTCTCATAATGTTCAGGGAACGTTTTCCCGAAAAGGATGTGTGGTGCTATTCGGGATTTACCTTTGAGGATATCACAGGCAAAAATCAGTCAAGGGCCTTCACCGATATCAGCAGTGAAATGCTCAAATTGATTGACGTTCTTGTGGACGGTCCCTTTGTGGAGGAAAAAAAGGACATTTCTCTGGTGTTTCGCGGCTCGTCAAACCAACGTGTTATTGATGTAAAGAAAACACTTGAGCAAAATAAAATAGTTTTATATCTTGAATAACAAAAGGGCGGTCATCTTTGACCGCCTCAGCGTGTAGAAAAAATCCAAGTAACAAATTTCTACACGCTGTTAGACTTCGAGAAATGGAACTGAATTTCGTTTTCTTGCGAGTGGGAGCTGTACGATGGTACCGCCCCCGAGCAAAAAACGGAAAGCGCCAAAACAGCCTTGGGTTCAATGCCCAAGGCTGTTTCCAATCCCTCTGTCAGCACTGTGTGCTGCTACCTCCCTTTTACAAGGGAGGCTTAATTTGGTTATATTGATTTTATTTTGGCGTGGTTCAGTCCACTTTATCGACAGTCTTGTGCGGTCAAAGATGACCGCCTACTTTGTTGAAATCTTTTATATTTTCTTTTATCAGAGCAAAAATTTCTCTTATCAAAAACGTGGGCAACAAATTCCACTTTGTTTTTGATGAAACTGAGGACGCTTTTATGCCGTAACGGCTGCAAATCAGCCTTGCTCTTTTTTGATGATACTCGGAGGTGGCAATAGCCGCCTCCCTTTCCATTCCCAGCTCCTCCATTATTGCAAGGGAAAATCTTATGTTTTCATCTGTGCTGGTGGATTTATCCTCCAAAATCAGCCTGTCCTTTGCTATCCCTCTGTCATAGAGAAGCTGCTGCATACAAAGTGCCTCGGACAGATTTTCGCCCCTGCCCTGACCTCCGCTTAAAATTGCAACAGAGGTGGGATTGCTGAGTAAAAATCTGTATGCCGCATCTGTTCGCTTTAACAGTGCAAGGCTGGGTCTGTCACCCTTTACCTTGCATCCAAGAACAATAACAACCCTTTCGCTTTCAGCGTCTGTTTTTCCGGAAGCATACACGTTTCTCATTAACAAAAGCATCAGCAATAACACGCATGCGGCAATAACTGCCACAAGCCTTTGATTAGTCACATCAAGTCTGTTAAGGAATACGCCCAAAAGCACATATGCCGCACCCAACAGCATACCGACTATGTTGCCGAAATTCAGCACTCTGTCAAAAACAGCCGCCGCAAATGCAACAAACACTGCGGCGCCGATAATTATAAACACTATCTGCATTATTTCTTAGGTACTATTCTGTCCTTGCCGCCCATATACATACGCAGTGCCTCCGGAATAAGAACCGAGCCGTCCTCCTGCAGGTTGTTTTCAAGGAAGGCGATAAGCATTCTCGGCGGAGCAACAACGGTATTATTAAGAGTGTGGGCAAGGTAATTTCCGTTTTCACCTTTTACTCTGATTTTAAGACGTCTTGCCTGAGCGTCGGTAAGGTTTGAGCAGGAGCCAACCTCAAAATATTTTTTCTGCCTTGGTGACCAGGCCTCAACGTCTACTGACTTAACCTTTAAATCTGCCAAATCACCTGAACAGCACTCAAGAGTTCTTACAGGGATATCAAGAGAACGGAAAAGGTCAACAGTGTTCTGCCAAAGCCTATCAAACCACATTTTTGACTCCTCCGGCTTGCAGACAACAACCATTTCCTGCTTTTCAAACTGGTGAATACGGTACACACCGCGTTCCTCAATACCGTGTGCACCCTTCTCCTTTCTAAAGCAGGGAGAATATGATGTAAGAGTTTTCGGCAGCTCCGACTCCGGCGTAATGGTGTCAATGAACTTGCCTATCATTGAATGCTCGGAGGTACCGATAAGATAAAGGTCCTCGCCCTCAATTTTGTACATCATTGCGTCCATTTCCTCAAAGCTCATAACGCCTGTTACAACGTTTGACCTAATCATAAACGGAGGAACAACATAAGTAAAGCCTCTGTCAATCATAAAATCTCTGGCGTAGCTGATTACTGCGCTGTGGAGCCTTGCAATATCACCCATCAGATAGTAAAATCCGTTTCCTGCAACTCTGCCTGCCGCCTCTAAATCAATGCCGTCGAAGGTTTCCATAATATCGGTGTGATAAGGAATTTCATAATCCGGCACAACAGGCTCGCCGTATCTTTGCACCTCTACATTTTCACTGTCGTCCTTGCCGATTGGCACAGAGTCGTCAATAATATTGGGAATAACCATCATAATTGAGGTTACCTTTTCGTTAAGCTCCTTTTCCTTAACGGCAAGCTCCTCCAACTCCTTCGCCTGCGCGTTTACCTGCTCACGGATTGCCATGCCCTCTTCCTTTTTTCCCTGTGACATAAGCATACCGATTTCCTTTGAAAGCTTGTTTCTGTTGGCTCTCAGCTCGTCGGCTCTTGCCATTGCTGCGCGTCTTTCCTCGTCAAGAGCAATTACCTCGTCAACCAACGGAAGCTTTTTGTCCTGAAATTTCTTTTTGATATTTTCCTTTACTATCTCAGGGTTTTCTCTTACAAATTTAATATCCAGCATTTTTATTCTCCTAACTTATTTGCTATCTCTTTTAAATCCTCGGCTGAGTAGAACTCTATGTCCAGTGTGCCCTTTCCTCTGCCGTTATAAACCTTAACCTTCCTGCCAAGAACCTCTGTTAATGACAGCTCAACCTCGTCATAAAACGAGTCGCGCCTTTTTGATGATGAACGCAATTTCACCGTTCTCTCGCTGATTTTTGCAAGGCGTTCCACATCACGAACGGTTAAATTGTTCTTAACAATATTCTGAGCCGCCTCATAAATCATTGCCTCATTGTCAAAGGCAAGCAATGCTCTGGCGTGACCTGCGGAGATTTCACCGTTTCTGGTCATATCACGCACTTCCTTTGGCAGCTTTAAAAGTCTTAATGAGTTCGCAATAGCCGGTCTTGATTTACCAACGGATACTGCCACGTCCTCTTGGGTGAAGCCGCATCTGTCAATCAGTGCCTGCAAACCCTCTGCCTCTTCAATTGGGTTTAAGTCCTCTCTCTGCAGGTTTTCGATTATTGCAATTTCCATTGTTTCCACGTCGGAAAGCTCCTTGATTACAACAGGAACCTCTTTAAGTCCTGCAATTCTTGATGCTCTCCAGCGTCTTTCGCCGGCTACAAGCTGGTATCCGCCTGCAGGCAACGGTCTTACAAGCAGGGGCTGTAAAACACCGTGCTGTGATATACTGTCCGCCAGCTCCTGCAACGCACCTTCGTCAAAGGTTTTTCTGGGCTGGTCCTTGTTTGGAACAATATCATTGATTGACAGGGTGTTTGTTGGCATTGCTTCATCTACGGAATTTTCCAGCATAAGTGCATTTAAGCCCTTACCTAAGCCGGATTGTTTTTTTGCCATTACTTCTCCTCCTTTATGTTTTAGATAAACGTTTATGCTTTTTCATTTCAATATTCGGTAAAATCATTGCCCCGAGAATAAGCACTATTCCTGCTATTTTTGACACCGTTACAGTGTCCTTAAAAGCAAATATACCGATAAGTGCCGCCACAATAGGCTCTGTTGCCGCTAAAATCGACGCCGTTGACGGCTCCAGCTTTTTTAGACCGATTGTGTAAAATACGTACGGCAATGCACCGCAAATTATTCCTGCGAAACAGGATATAGGCAATATAACGGGATTTAGCGTGCATTTTTCTATCAGCACGGTAGGCTTAACCATAAAGCCATAGCTAACCGTTGACAGCAAAAACGTATAAAATGTAATTGTTATGGTGTTATATTTCTTTGTTGCATACCTGCCGAATATGGTATAAAGGGCATATCCTAAGCCTGAGCCAAGCCCTGTAATCAGAACCTTAAAGGACAGCCTGACTGCACTGCCGATAAGCCCTGTCACAAGAGTACATCCAAAAACCGTAAGGCACATTGCAATTATCTTTTGCCACGTAATTCTTTCCTTAAAAAGTAATGCTGACAAAAGCATTACCCATACAGGTGCCGTGTACAATAGCGACACCGCAACAGACGCCTCTGACTCGATAATCGTGTTGTAATAACAAAAATTAAAGAATGTCAGGCTGAATACTCCTGTACCCACAAACATCCAAATGTCTTTTATGTCTATCCTAAACAACGATGGCTTGTATATAAGCATTGCAATAAACATACAAATTACACAACACGCCATACGCAAAAAGCCCATTTCAATGCTTGTTACCGAATATGTGCTTAGAATATTTACTGCAATACAGCTCATACCCCAAAGAATACCGGCAAGAACAACAAATAACACCGGTTTTGCTCTTTTCATATTAAATTGTTCTCCATTGTGTAGTTTATTGCTTTTTCAGGAACTCCTCAGTCAGCTTTTTATAAGCAAAGCTGGGCTTGGAGTATTTTTCATAGTATAAAACAGGCTCACCAAAGCTTGGAGCCTCTGCAAGCTTTACACTGCGCGGAATAAATGTCTTATAGGATTTGTTGGGGAAGAACCTGTCCACCTCGTCAATTACCTGCTGATTTAGCTTTAATCTGCTGTCATACATTGTAAATACAATGCCCTCAAGCTCCAAATGCTCATTATAGTTCTGTTTTACTGTACGAACAGTGCTTACAAGCTGACTTAAGCCCTCAAGTGCATAATATTCGCACTGCAAGGGGACTATCAAGGTGTCGGACGCAGTCAAAGCATTAAGGCTAAGCAGACCTAAGCTTGGCGGACAGTCAATAATTATGTAATCGAAATCCAAAACAATCGGTGCCAAAGCCTTTTTTAACACATTAAATCTGTTTTCATTCTCTGCAAGCTCCAGCTCTGCACCTGCTAAATTCATATTTGCAGGCAATAAAAACAAATTTTTAAATTCCGTTTGCACAATTGCATCCTTAACAGGCACACCGTTTATCAGCACATCATATGATGACGCCTCTAAATCTGACTTGTCAATACCCACACCGCTGGTGGAATTGCCCTGCGGGTCCACATCAACAAGCAGTGTTTTTTTGTCTTTTTGTCCTAAAGCCGCGGCAAAGTTAATACAAGTTGTGGTTTTTCCCACGCCGCCTTTTTGGTTAAATATAGATACGGTTTTACCCATAATAGCACCTCCGTGATATACATTATACAATATTCATTTAACAGGGGCAAGTAGTTTCACGTGAAACAATGAGAAAATTTTTGGCAGATTGTGTTCTTAAAAGCAATATGCACAATATGTTGGTGTTTCACGTGAAACTTTTATATTTTTGCTTCATAAAGCAGAAAAAACGAGCTTTCGCTCGTTTTTTCCACGTGATGAAAAGAGGAGAATATGTTAAAACGGTTTCCCGTTTTAAGCGGAATTGGTACACATTTCTGTGTCTTTTATAGGTTTACCTTGATTGTCCTTAGGTATTCTTACTCTAAACTCTATATAATCGTCTGTTTCTGTTTTGTCTGACTCGGCGTCAATGCCTGCGTCCTTCATTGTTTGTATTGCCTTGTTAAACGTGTTTACAAATATTCTTACATCCTTAAATATACGCACCACATTGCGCTTAGGCTTTGCCTTTTTTTCTGTGATACTGTCAATGTATGCCTCTGTTTGCTCAACATTAAGGTGCCTATCCTTAATTATCTTAAGGGTTGTCCACATATCCTTTTCCTTGCTAAGCCTTAAGAGCGCTCTTGCGTGCCTCTCCGTTAAGCCTTCTTTTTCTATGAAATATCTAACATCAACAGGCAGCTTTAATAATCTTAGCTTATTTGAAAGGGCGGACTGACTTTTACCCAGCTTTTTTCCTATTTCCTCCTGAGTCATACCAAAGTGGTTAATAAGCTGGCTTATTGCCTGAGCCTCCTCAAAAAAATCCAAGTCACTGCGCTGGATGTTTTCCAAAATAGAAAAAACTGCGCTGGATTCATAATCACAGTCTATTATCACACAGGGCACTGTTTGGCAATTGGCCAGAATGGACGCTCTCAAACGCCTTTCACCTGCCACCACC
This sequence comes from uncultured Clostridia bacterium, assembly GCA_945869905.1. Classification (GTDB taxonomy): domain Bacteria; phylum Bacillota; class Clostridia; order Oscillospirales; family Acutalibacteraceae; genus Eubacterium_R. Next base: position 25,313 of record CAMBQD010000001.1, read on the forward strand.
TCGTAATAATCGCTGTTATTAATTTGCCTGCATAAAAGAGGCTGTAAAACCCCGTTTTCCTTAATGGACTCAGACAGAGAAAGCATTTCCTCACTTTTAAACTGCTTTCTGGGTTGATATGGGTTTGGCAATAATTTTTCTGTAGGAATCTGAATTATCTTGTCCACTCACCTCAGCTCCTTGTCTAAACTATACCACAAAGTTTGTATGAAATAAAGACTTTCTCATAGTGAGAAAGTCTTTATCTTCGACATATATTTATTTGATTAGAGTGGGCGGGTATCAATTTTTTTTGACTTTCGCGGATATTTTGTCGGAGTCTGCGAAATCTTTTTTATAATAATCAATGTTCTTTTGTCACCGTTTGGCAAGGTGTATTCCTCAAACTGCTCAAGGGCTCCGCCTAAGGTCTTAATTGCCGTTCTTGCCTGATGTAATTCCTCATTTCCTGTTGAGCCTTTCAGTGAAACAAAGAAGCCTCCCACCTTAACCAACGGCAGGCAATATTCGCACAGGACATTAAGCGGTGCAACCGCTCTTGCAGTAGCAAAATCATATGATTCACGGTGCTCTGCGTCCCTGCCGATTTCTTCGGCACGGATATGAGTTGCCTGACCGATTAATCCTGTGTTACGCAAAACATCCTTAATAAATCCAAGCTTTTTTCCAATGCTGTCAACAAAGTTAACCTCAAGCTCGGGATTTGCTATCAGCAGGGGAAGTCCAGGAAAACCTCCTCCCGTTCCCACATCGATAAGCTTTTTCCCTTTTTCCATATGTATAAACCTTAAAGGATAAAGGCTGTCTATAAAATGCTTTATAACAATATCGTCAGGCTCGGTTATTGCAGTTAAGTTAACGTGTTCGTTCCACCTGACAAGCCGTTCCGCGTAAACATCAAACCTGTCAATCGCATAGTAGTTAAGATGCACTCCCAGCTTTTGTGCCTCTTCTTTTAATAATTCGTCATTAATCATAATGTCTCCAATATTATGTTAAGCGCCGCTATGTCAGCAGGGTTAACGCCGCTTATTCTGCTTGCCTGACCCAAATTTTCAGGACGTATTTTTGATAGCTTTTCAATTGCCTCAAGTCTTAATCCCTTAAGTGAGCCGTAATCAATGTCCTTTGGTATCCTTTTACACTCAATTCGGCGCATTTCCTTAATTTGCTGTTCCTGCCGTGCAATATATCCCTCATATTTAACTGCAATCTCCACCTGCTCAAAAATCTCCTTGGGCAAATCCGGTCGGTCATCGTCAACAGGAGTAAGTGCCTTATATGTAACCTGAGGACGTTTAATAAGCTCAATCATTTTACAACCGCGTTCAAGGGGAGATGTGTTGCAGTCAATAAGGATTTTTTGCAGAGAGTCCGTCAAAGGAATGGATTTCTCCGTAATTCGCTTAAGCTCTTCCTTAACTTTTTCCTGCTTTAATAAAAATTTATCATATCTTTGCTGAGAAATCAATCCTATTTTGTAGCCTGTGGGTGTTAATCTCACATCAGCATTGTCCTGCCTGAGCACCAAACGGTACTCACTGCGGCTGGTCATCATACGATATGGGTCGGTACAGCCCTTGGTAACAAGGTCGTCAATAAGAGTACCGATATATGAGCCTCCGCGGTCAAGAATCATAGGCTCCTCACCCTTTATTTTAAGAGCGGCATTAATTCCTGCCACAAGTCCCTGTGCCGCCGCCTCCTCATATCCGCTGGAGCCGTTAAACTGACCTGCGCCGTATAATCCCTCAAAATCGTAAAACTCCAGGGTTGCCTTCAGTGCAGTTGGGTCAACACAGTCATACTCTATTGCATATGCGGTACGCATAACCATTGCATTTTCAAGTCCCGGTATTGTATGTATAAATTTAATCTGAACATCCTCCGGAAGAGAGGAGGACAGACCCTGTAAATACATTTCCTCAGTATTAAGTCCGCAGGGCTCAATAAAAAGCTGGTGGCGCTTTTTGTCTGCAAAACGAACTATTTTATCCTCAAAGCTGGGACAATATCTTGGCCCCTTGCCCTCGATTTTTCCCGAATACATAGGGCTTCTGTGAAGATTATCAAGTATAACCTGCTTTGTTTTTTCGTTGGTATAGGTAATGTGACAGCTAACCTTGTTTTCAGGGGGAGTATCAGTGTCAAAGCTAAAGGGTACCGTTTCCTCGTCACCCTCCTGCACCTCAAGGTTGGTAAAATCAATGGATTTTCTGTTTACTCTGGCAGGCGTGCCTGTCTTAAATCTACGCAAGGGAATATTCATTTTTTTCAGCGCTGCCGCCAAATCAACGGCAGGGAACATTCCGTCAGGTCCGCTTTCATAGGAAACATCACCGATATAAACACGTCCGCCTAAAAATGTGCCCGTTGCAATAATCACTGCCTTTGCGGTGAACAGTGCCTCCAGCTTTGTTTCAACCTGCCACAAGCCGTTATCAAGCTTAACCAAATCAACAATTTCACCCTGACGAATGTCAAGATTTTCCTGCATCTCCAGTGTGTGCTTCATTCCTGCCGAGTATTCACGCCTGTCAATCTGGGCACGAAGGGAATGAACGGCAGGGCCCTTGCCTAAGTTAAGCATACGGGACTGGAGAGAATACCTGTCCGCCGCCTTGCCCATTTCACCGCCAAGTGCGTCAATCTCCCTAACCAGATGTCCCTTAGAGGTTCCGCCGATTGACGGATTACAGGGCATATTGCCAACCCAGTCAAGATTTATTGTAAATACCGCCGTTTTACAGCCAAGACGTGCCGCCGCCAAGCAAGCCTCAATCCCTGCATGGCCGGCACCGATAACTATTACATCATATTCCTGTGAAAAATATTTCATTCTAACTCTCTGTCCTTAGTTAACGTAAATAATGAACCATTGTTTATAGTGGCACATATTGCCCTTACTTATTGTTAAAATACTCGTTAATCCTTACTTGCCTACACAAAATCTGCTGAAAATATTGTTTACTACTTCCTCTGTTGCTTTTTTTCCGGTCAGTGAAAGCAGCTCGTCAATTGCACTGTCAATCATAACATTGATTGCGTCATAGGTAATGCCCGTTTCGGCTCCGTCAAGTGCCTTGCATATATGCTCATAAGCATTTGAAACGCACAGCTTTTGGCGCTTGTTTGCAAGTATGGGCTGAGAAGAATCAAAATTCTCCACTCCCAGTAATTCCTTAACCGCCTGTTCAAGCTCCCTTGCGCCTTCGTTATTTTTTGCGCTGATAAACACCGCTTTTTCAAATTCCTTATTTATTATATCCAAATCAATTTTGCTGTCCAAATCTGTTTTGTTGATAACGGCAACACATGGCTTGCCCTTGCAGGCGTCAATAATCATCCTGTCGTCATCATTAAGCCGGCAGGAGCTGTCAAACACTGCCAAAATCAGCGACGCACTGTTGATTTTTTCAAGGGCTTTTTTTATGCCGATGGACTCCACAACATCTTCGCTTTCTCTTATTCCGGCAGTGTCGGAAAGATGTAAAACCATATTTCCAAGCCTTACGGAATTTTCCACAATATCACGTGTTGTTCCCTCAATATGAGTAACAATGCTCTTTTCCGTGCCTGAAAGCATATTCATTAATGTGGACTTGCCTGCATTCGGTCTGCCCACAATTGCGGTGTCAACACCCTGAGTCATAACAATTCCGTTTTCATAATTTTTCAGTAAATTGTTAAGAGACTGCTTTGCGTTTAACAGAATTTCCTTCAGCCTGTCCTCCTGCAAATCCTCAATTTCCTCATCAGGATAATCAACCCACGCCGCCATAGAGGCACTGCAATTAATCAGCTCCTCCATAACCGATGAAATTTTATTGCTCAAAGAACCCTGCAGTAAATTGAAGGACGCCCTTGCCGCCTCCTGACCCTGAGCAGAAATCAGCGCCGCAACACCCTCTGCCTGAGTCAAATCAATTTTTCCGTTTAAAAACGCACGCTTTGTAAACTCGCCTGCCTGTGCAGGCACTGCACCTGCGGCAAACACTGCCTCCAAGGTTTTTTCAACAATAAAAATTCCGCCGTGGACGGAAAGCTCCACAACATCCTCACCGGTATAGCTTTTGGGATTTCTGAACACAAGGGCAACTGCATTGTCAAAGCTTTCGCCGTGGCAGTAAACATTGCCGTACTTGGCGGTATATCCCTTAAGCTGAGTCAGAGGCGTTCCGTCCATTGCTTTAAAAACCCTTTGTGCAATTTCAATTGCGTTGTCGCCGCTGATACGTATAACACCGATACCCGAAACACTGTTTCCCGTGGCAACTGCCGCAATGGTTTTTGACATAACGATACACCTCCGAATATAAATATAAACACAAAATGGTGGACATACAAGTCCACCATTTCCTCCGTTTTAATAATAAAACAATTTTATTAATCTTTGTTAACCTCTATTTTTCCGAATTTCGGAATATCTGCGCGGTCAACCTTCTTTTCACGGTTAGGGTCAGGCTTGGCAGGTGAATAGCTGCTGCGACCGTTTCCTCTCCTGCCGCCGCGGTTACCTGAGTATTTTACTCCGCCCTCCGGCTCGATAAGCACCTTTCTGTCCATACCGTTACCTACAGAACGTGATGTTGCACCCTCAACCTCCTGAACTGCCGTATGAATTATTCTTCTCTCATAAGGGTTCATTGGCTCAAAGCTGTATCTTCTGCCTGTTCTTACAACATAGTTAGCATTCTTAATTGCAAGAGCCTTAAGGGTTTCCTCTCTCCTTGCTCTGTAGTCGCCGACGTTTAATGTAACACGTACATATTTGTCGGTAGCTTTTTTAATAGCAAGGCTTGTAAGATATTGAAGAGCGTCCAGAGTTTCACCTCTGCGTCCGATGATAATGCCGTAGTCATCACAGTCTACGTCAACCTCAACTACTCCGTCAACAATCTTTGCCGTAATTTTTGCGTCCTCAACCTTAAAACCGTCAATCATTGTTTTAAGATATTCGCAAACATAATCTAAATCGATATCACCATCGCTGATTGTGTCATGCTCCTCCTTAATTTCCTTTTTTGGCTGAGCATCCTTTTTCTGAATTTCCGGCTTTTTTTCAGCAGGCTTTTTTGCAGGTGCAGGCTTGCTCTTTTTTGGCTTAGGCTTTTTCTCCCTTTTGCCGTCGTCATAGCTTGCCTTAACCTGTGCATCACAGCCGCCGAATAAGCCGAGAATTTTTTTCTTAGGCATTGCAACAATTTCAATCTTAACATCTGCTGTCATCGGTGCGTTAAGACCTGTTTTTGCCGCAAGGGTTGCCTCCTCGATAGTTTTACCGGTGCCGATAAATTCCTTTATCATATAATCCTCCGATAATTACTTAATTTTCTTAACATTTTCCTCACGGGAACGGCGCTCAATAGTGTTTTCAACCATAAGCCTTGCCTGTGTTTTCCTTGGGGGATATTGTTTGAAAATGAAAATTTGCTGCAATATTGCAACAAGATTTGAAATAATCCAATAAAAACCTACTGCCGCAGTAACCTTAAATGAGATGTAAAATGAGAAAAACGGCATCAATAACATCATCATCATCATTGAAGCCATCTGCTGTCCTGCAGCCGGATTGTTTTTCTTCTGAATTATTGTGGAAACAATGCTTGAACCAAGTGATGTCAAAAGACAAAGAATAGGAATTATAACAATAATTCCGTCCTTCCAATGAGGCACAGCAGTCATATCAAGTCCAAACAAATTCATACCCTGACGGTATACGGATATAGCCTCGCACTTTTCTGCGGTGAACATATCCGGAAAGTTGGTCATCAGCGCGTCCCTATATGCGTCAAAGTTTTCCAAAATATTAAGCTGGAAATAGGTTATCTTCGCGTCTGGATTACCGGTAATTTGCTGATAAATAGGCAAAATTACGTCATAAATTGCCTGTGAGCTATCGTTAAAGCCGTGAATACCGAGAACATACGGCAACGGATAATAGATAATACCGATAATACCCATAAGAAATACCATTTGGAAAAGCATAGGTCCGCATCCCATATTCATAGGATTGTGACCCTCCCTTGCATAAAGGTCCTGCATTTCCTCATTAAGCTTATTTCTGTCCTTTGGGTCAGGATATTTTTTCTGTAATTTTTGAATTTTTGGCTGAAGTCTTGTGGTCTTTGCCATTGTCTTTTGCTGTTTGACATTCAGCGGTAAAAGTAAAAGGCGTGTAACAACAGTGAAAATTACTATTGCTAAAAAATATTGGTTGCCCAATACTTCCATAAGAAGACTCATACATTTACCGAATAGCCAATAGAGAGGCTTAAACACTGCAATACCGTTAGAAACGGCGCTTGTAACAAGTAATAAACTATTCATTGGTTATCCTCTTTATTTTTCCTTGGGGGCACAGGGTCCCAGCCACCCTTACAAAACGGATTACACCTTATTATCCGCCATATCGCCAGCATACTGCCCTTGAAAATTCCGTGAATTTCAATTGCCTCTATTGCGTACTGCGAGCAGGTGGGTGTATAGCGGCAGCTGCCGTGAGAAAATCTCGGACTGATTGTCATCTGATATGTCCTGATTAAAAATATTATTGCTTTTTTTATTAGCTTTTTCAATTCAGCACTCCCAGCTTAACAAGTTGCTCCTCCATCTGCCTTTGAACCTCCTGCATTTTAACCTCTGCAGTTCTTGTCCTGGCAACAAAAACAATATCGTAGCTGCCGTTAAGCCTGCCTTCATATTGGCTGAAAGCGGCGCGAATAAGCCTTCTGGCTCTGTTGCGTTTAACGGCATTGCCGATTTTTTTTCCACTGGTTATTCCCACTCTGGTTTCACCCAGGCGGTTTTTCATTGCATAGGTTACAAGGCAGGACGCGGCGTCGCTTTTGCCTCTGTAATACAGGCGGCGAAAATCCTTGTTTTCCTTCAGGGTTTTGCTTTTCACCTAATCACTCCCAATCGGTAATTAGTAAGAAAGCTTCTTTCTGCCCTTTGCACGACGGCGGGCAAGTACCTTTCTACCATTTTTTGTTGACATTCTCTTTCTGAAACCGTGTTCCATCTTTGCATGTCTTTTCTTAGGCTGGAAAGTTCTTTTCATTTTTTTCACTCCATTCAAAAGACTAAACTCGTCTTAATCTTTTATAAACTCTGCACGGGTATAGTGCAGGCAATTGTCGATAGGGATACAACTCCACATTATCGTTTGATATTATATATTAAATACTCACAGCTTGTCAACAAAAAAATTATTATTCTTGTTTTTATTCTTATTATATATTATAATAGCACTATATGTTGGGGAGTTACCGCTCCTTAACAACAAGAATATTTTTGTGAGGGATATTAATGCTGGGAATTATCGGCGCAATGGACGTTGAAGTAAACGCAATTAAAGAAAGAGTTACAAACAAAACCACTGCCGTTATTGCAGGGGTTCAGTTTGTCTGCGGTTTTATTGAGGGGGTAACGGTCTGCGTTGCCCAATGCTCGCCGGGAAAGGTAAATGCCGCCCTTTGCACTCAGGCTATGATTGATAATTTTGACGTTGAAAAAATTATCAACGTGGGTGTTGGATGCTCGCTTTCCAAGGATGTGGTAATAAAAAATGTTGTAATTGCCACAGATGTGTGCCAGTATGATATTGATATTACTGCTCTGGGTGAGCCCTTGGGCTTTATAAACGGACTTAACACCGTTAAAATTAAAACAGACCCTGAGCTTTCCGAAAGGCTGGCACGTACCGCAATTAACTACGGTGAAAAAATCCACAGGGGAACTATTGCCAGCGGCGACACCTTTATTGCCGACAATCGCCTTAAAGAAAAAATCACCGATAATTTCGGTGCCCTGTGCGGTGAAATGGAGGGCGGCGCCATAGGTCACACCTGTGCCGCCAACAATATTCCCTTTGCGGTTTTGCGCTCCATAAGTGACGGCGGTGACTTAAACGCACAGCTGGATTACCCCACATTTAAAAAAATCGCTGCGGAAATCTCCACAGCGATAATAGTTGAATATATTAAATCCGAGCAAAATCAGCTTGCATTACTCTAAATAAAAGCTATTGAGTATAAGCTCCTCTGCCTGTTCGATAATTGAGTGAAGGGCGGTTTTTTCACTGAGGTCAGTGCCGGTGCGGGACTTGTCCTCAATAAAAACAAAGCGTGCGTCCTCAACTGCAATTGCGGCGGAGGCAAGCTCCCTTCCCAAGGTAAAATCAATCTTAAACATTTCCTTTGGCAGTATACCTGCCTTTGCCATTGTTAATGCACCGCGGTAAATGCAAAGGGTGTAATAATCATAAATATATTTGCTTGCGCCCTCGTCCTTTGCTCCGGCAACCATTTTCATTATCATATTTGACGCCTGCACCAAGGTCTGCACGGAGGAAACGTCTGTGCTGTCACCATCTGACATAAAGTTCATATCTACACCGTTGCGGTTTTCGCTGACGCCCAAAAGATAATCAGTGGTAACGCCGTAATATTCACTGCACTTGATAACAAAGTCCAGACCGCATTCCCTGATGCCCTTTTCATAGTGGCTTAAGAGCGCTTGGCTAATCCCCAAATCGCCTGATGCCTTCTTCTGACTTATCCCTCTTTCTTTTCTAAGCTGTGACAGCACCTGGGCAAATTTTGATATTTTTTCATTTTTCTGCTGTCTTGTCTGTTTGGTGGTGTCAATTGTATTACTTTCCATTAATATTCCTCCGTTATTACAAATAGTATTATATCACCGCAATACTATTTGTAAAGTGAGAATTGCATTTTGTTAATTTATTGTAATATTTCGCATAAAAAGGAGCTTTTTCGTATGAAAACCTACACAATTTATCTTTTTAGACACGGACTCACCAAGGGAAACTTAAACGCACAGTATATTGGGCATACTGACCTTCCGCTTACTACAGATAGTATATCAGCTCTTAAAACAATTAAGGCGCATCAGCATTATCCAAAGGTAAATGCCGTATTTTCCTCTCCTCTTAAAAGATGTCTTGATTCTGCAAAAATTATGTTTCCCGAGAACAATGTTTTGGTAATTGACGATTTTATAGAATATAATTTCGGCGAATTTGAAGGCTTAACTGCCGAGGATTTAAAGGATAACGAGGATTTCAAAAATTGGCTGGGAGGCGACATATATGCCTCCACTCCCTTTGGCGAAAGCAATGCGCAGTTTGCCCATCGTGTTTGCGCCGCCTTTGAAAAGGTGATTGACGGCTGTGTAAAAACAGGTGCAAATAATGTTGCAATTGTGGGCCACGCAGGTGTGCTTATGACAATTCTTTCCTGCTACGGCTTGCCGGAGGCACCAATGGCTCACTGGCAAATGGATGCCGGATACGGCTTTAAGCTAAGGTTAACGCCGTCACTTTGGATGAAGGCAAAAAAAATAGAGGTGGTTGATACCGCCCCTACCTCATTAGAGGATTTAAATAAAGAATAATAAAAGATTTGTGTATTTAAAAAGAGCAACCAAACGGTTGCTCTTTTATTCGGCGTGTAGAAAAAGTTCAAACAACAAATTTCTACACGCCGGCAGACTTCGAGAAATGGAACTGAATTACGCTTTCTTGCGATAATTGCTGTACGATGGTACCGCTTTATCGCAAAAAGCGGAAAGTGCCTAAATGCGACTTGGATTCGATGTCCAAGCCGCATTTAAAATGTTAACTAATATGATTTATATCACGGCAGGAGCAAGTCCCTGCCCTACGAAAAGTACAACAGCTAAAT
>CAMBQD010000002.1 GCA_945869905.1 uncultured Clostridia bacterium
CCTGAAGCAAGCCTGCCGGCAATTTTACGCAATTCTGCTTCATCGTCTGTACCAAAAAGCTCAAGGCATAGTTTTTTGTAATCTGTCATAGCTTGCTCCTTTTAATAGTGTAAACTTTTATTATTTACACTATTATATATTATGAGCGATTGTTTGTCAACTATACAAAAAAGCGTTGGAGGTTCGGTTTCTCCAACGCTCAAATTTTTGCGGATATGTAGTGCAATTTTCGTTAATTTTATGTTTTTAATGTAAATAGGCGCCCACTGTCGCTTTTTTTCAAGTCCCGAAAGTGGCTTAAATAGGGCATTTTGAAATTTTTTAATGCAAAAAAACACCAACCTCTGAAGCAGCTTCCATCTTGAATCTGTTGAGAGCTTCCTTAGCCTCAGGAACTACGTTCTTGTTTGCCATTTTGATACACCTCTTTTACTGTTTATTGCAAAGACAAAAAATGAAATTTGCAAAACAAAAATCATTTCTTGCCCTTGCAAGTATAGTTTGTGAAGCATATCCGTTTTTACAATTGAAAAATTTTAACAAAATTTTTATGATTTATTCCTTTCCGAGTAATCCTTATTGATTTTATTGCTCCAATTATCGGAAAGGGGCATAGATGCTCTTAAGTTACAGAAGGCATCAGAAATAGTGTCATAAACAACCTCCGTTCCCAGTTCATCCGCGTGGTAGTTTACTGCTCTGTCCTCGTTAATACCGAAATGCTTTGCAGTTTCAACTGCGTCAATATTTGCACCGATAAAAAGAAATTCCCAACCGTATTGTTCCTTTTCGTGCTCTATCATCTTTTTCACTTGATTGCTTGAATATTTATGACTTGCGTTTTCGTAACCGTCGGTAATAATCACAAACATTGTATGCTCGGGAACATCCTCTCTTCTTGCATATTTATGGATATTCTTGATGTGATGAATTGCACCGCCGATTGCGTCAATCAGTGCAGTACATCCGCGAACAAAATAATCTTCTTCAGTCATAGGCTTGATATCTGCAAGCTCAACTCGGTCGTGAATTACCTGTGTTTCGTGGTCGAATAATACGGTTGAAACATAGCACTTTCCGTTTTGCTTTTTCTGCTTTTCAATCAGTGAGTTAAAGCCACCGATTGTATCCTTTTCAAGTCCGCTCATTGAGCCCGAACGGTCAAGGATAAATACCATTTCCGTAATGTTGTTGTGAATTTTTACATTTTCTTTCATAATAAAAATCTCCTTTAATGATAATTTGTCTTTCAACTGACAACATCATTATAGGAGATTTGTTTTGTAATTTGGTCGCTTTGAAAGCGACATTATGCACCAAGCAGACTTTGATCAAAGGCAAAAAGTGCCTCGTTAATTTCAAAGATATTGTAATTTCCTTTTTTGATAAAATACTCGATAATTACATCAAATTTATTACTGTGAGAAAGGGCAAAGCCTGCCTTTAAAAGCATTTCATTGGTTTCCGCAAGGCTTAACTCTAATGCAATACAAAAGGCGATTACAGTAGGTTTACTGGGCCTATAGGCAGGATTTGAACGGATTTTAGAAAAAAGCTTTCTGTCTATATTTGCCTTTTTGTAGCACTCACTGTCTGTCATACCCTTTTCATCAATTTTGCGTAGCAGCATTTGCGAAAAGCTTTCGTCAAGGGTAATGACAATATCGCTCAAATCGGCAGTATCCTCAAACAAAGGCTTAGACATAGTCGGAGACTCTGCACACTCATAGCATTCCTCATCATCCGGGATGAATCTTGTCTGAGGCAAGGGCATACTTTCGCCGATATTATTTATTCGCCTACTGTCATATGGAGAATGCTCTGCAACATAGTTATCGTCTATGTACTGTGCGATATCCGTAAACAACTTACTGCTTGCTGAAAGGGAATTTTTATTGTAAACAACAATGTACACAAGCATATCATTATGCATCAAAAATTCTGCGACAGTGTCAACTGCAACCTTGAATGCTTCATCCATAGGATAACCGTAAACACCGCTTGATATAAGAGGAAAAGCAACAGACTGGCAGTTGTTTTCCTTTGCAAGTTCGAGAGAATTTTTATAACAGCTTTCCAGGAGCTCACGCTCGTTTTTGTTGCCGCCCTTCCATTTAGGACCGACGGTATGTATTACATATTTGCAGGGCAGATTATAGCCCTTTGTGATTTTAGCCTGACCAACCTTACAGCCTCCAAGCTTCATACATTCAAGCAATAAGCCTTTGCCTGCGGCTTTATGAATAGCACCGTCAACACCTCCACCACCTAAAAGCGTAGAGTTTGCGGCATTAACAATAGCATCACACTGAACCTTTGTTATATCGTTTCTTATTATTTGTAACGGCATAATTCACTCCTGAAATTATAATGTGTCTTTACTATGATTATATCATAAAAAATAATTTTGGCAAATTACGGTCGGCAGGGAAAGTGATTTGATTAAATTCCGTACCATTCCTGCCACAAGAGTATTAAGCATCCTACACAAGGGTGCCTATGACCAAATAGGCGAGGCATACGCCTTTATCACAAAATATGCCGAGGATAACGGATATGAGGTAACAGGTCTTGCCAGAGAATGTTATATTGACGGAATTTGGAACAAGGAGTCTGTGGAGGACTGGCTTACTGAAATTCAGCTGCCCATAAAATAAATCTGTAATTTTTTATTGTATAAATCACCGTTTTGAATTATAATTCAGTTAAGGGTAACGGCAATAATCCGAACCACGGTTACCCCAGAGGTGATTATAATAATGGAAAAATTCAGGTGGGCATATATAGGAAGCGGTAGCATTGCAAATTCTACCGCTAAGGATATTACGCGGGGAAATCACAAAATCACATCTGTTTACAGCAGAAATTCTCAAAAGGCAAAGGCATTTGCCGACAAATACGGTGCCTTTGCCTATGATGATTTTGACAGAGCAGTTAACCGTGATGATGTTGACGGCGTGTATATTGCCACTCCGCATACCTCGCATATTGATTATGCCATCCGTGCTATGCGGCTTGGCAAGCCTGTCCTTTGCGAAAAGCCGGTGGGCGTTTCATTAAAAGAGGTTGACTCGGTTATTGAAACGGCTGAAAATGAAAACATTTATTTTTGTGAGGCAATGTGGACTTGGTTTTCGGACGTGGCACTGATGGTTAAAAAATGGGTGCAGGGCGGAGAAATAGGCGACATTAAGGATGTTGAAATCAACTATGCCTTTCCGGGCATTCTTATGCCCAAGACCTCCAGACTCCTTACTGCCGAAACCGCAGGCGGAGCGTTGCTTGACATAGGCATTTATCCCATTACCTATTGCTATAACCTTTTCGGCACTCCGAAAAATATAAAATGTAACGGCAAAATTAAAGACGGTATTGATATTGCGGAAACCGTAATTCTTGAATACAACGGATTTAAATGCACGCTTAATATGTCGCTTTGCAGGCTTAAGGAAAATTGTATTATAAAGGGCAGCAAGGGGACGGTCAGCCTGCCTGCATTCTTTCATATGGCGTCAAAGGCAATACTAAAAAACAAAAAAGGCAAACAGATTTTCAGCGGAAAAACCGATTACCTTACGGAATTTACAAGGGTGGCGCAGGAAATAAGGCAGGGTAAAGCCCAATCCGATTATATCCCCTTTGCCGCCACTAAGTCCTGTATGCAGATTATGGACGAATGCAGAAGGCAGATGAATCTTGTTTATCCCTTTGAAATGAAATAATATTGTACGAAAAAGCGGAATTGCCATTTATGGCAATTCCGCTTTTTTACCTATATTTACTAATCAGCCTCGCTGTAGTAGTTGTCAAACACAACGGTTTCCTTTTCCTTAACTGGGGAATACTTATCCTGATAATAATTTTCCTGCCTGCAGTCAAAGGAGCCGTCGGAGGATACGTCAATTACCGTGCATCCTCTTTGGAGTCCGTATTCCTTAATTGCGGAATATGCAAGATAATCTATCGTATAGCCGTAGGTCAGCCGTATGCCCTTGTATTCCACTGAAAAGTTGTTCAAATGGTCGTGACCGCAAAACATACCCTGTGTTGAGCCCAGCTCCTTTGCTTTATCAAAAAAGCCATAGTTGTATTCGCTTGGGTAGACAACAATGTCAACCTCGCCTGCTTTTCCGAATTTGTACTGCACATTTTCCGTATCCTGACAGTTGTTATCAACATATTCGTACCAAGCGTCCTGATATTCCTGAAGCGGCATATGGAAAAATGCCAGTGATTTAGGCATAACATTATTATTCTCTGCCTTAAGGCTGTTTAATGTGTCCTCATACCATTTAACCTGATTTTCATGTATGCAGTCATATTTCCACATAATACCTAAAATATCGCCGTCAACATAGGAATGGGAGTCCAGCATTATAAGGCTTTGCGTAATTTCGCCGCTTGTGTTTTTAACATTGATTACGTGGTTGCCGTAGCCATCCACATCCTCAGGACCTGATTGAAACAGACAGTGGGGATAGTCCTCACTTGAATAGAGCCTTGAAATATCCTCACGGGTGAAATAGGAATAAGCCTCAGTATCATGATTGCCGAAGGCAAGAGTCCAGTATACTCCCAGCCTTTCCATAAGCTGAGCAAAAAGCTTTGCACTTGTTTTGTTATTGAAGGTTCCTGCCTGGAAGGGAACAGGAAAAGTAATGTCGCCGGTTACAATAACAAGGTCGGGCTTTTCCTCCGTTATCATTGCCGCAACGGCATTTATTGCCATTGTGTCTTTTTTTACACTTAAAAATCCTGCGCCTATATGTATATCTGTAAGATGAAGAATTTTAAAATCATCATCAGTGGTAAAGGAATAATATCCGTCACTGTCAAGCACAGGCTCAAGCTGAGAATCATATCCCACCGCGTCAATAGAGTCAATAAAATTGCTGTTTTCCTTTATTCCTATTGCGGATATGCAAGCCAAAGCTCCGCATATAACGGCAATCACTGCAATTATTATAAGCAAAATTTTTATAAAAATTTTAAACCGCTGTTTGGCGGTTTTTTTCTCTTTAACCTTGCTTTCCATAAAATACCCTCTCTTATATGACAATGAAAATAATCATAAACAACAAAATAATTATACCATAAATTCCTGTTAATATAAATGCCCAAATTGCACAAAATATAAAGGGTGATTTTATGGAATTTGTTTATCTGATTGTATTATCCTTGGCGTCTATTTTGGTTCTTTTTATTTTGACAAAAATTATGGGCTTCAGGCAAATAAGCGAAATGAGCTTCTTTGATTATATTATTGGAATATCCATTGGCTCAATTGCGGCAGAAATGGCAACAAATATTGACCTTGAGTGGTGGAAGGGCGTTACGGCAATGGCAATTTACGGAGGTGTAGGATTTTTACTGTCGTTCATAACCCAAAAAAGCATCAAGGCGAGAAAATTTATTTCAGGTCAGCCCATAATACTGATTGAAAACGGAAAAATCATAAGAGAAAATCTTAACAAGGCAAGGATTGAAATTAACGATTTGCTTACAAGCGCAAGAGGCAACGGATATTTTAATTTGTCGGATATTGATTTTGCAATTATGGAAACCACGGGTAAAATCAGCTTTATGCCCGTACCCCTTAAAA
Source organism: uncultured Clostridia bacterium (assembly GCA_945869905.1). Lineage (GTDB taxonomy): Bacteria > Bacillota > Clostridia > Oscillospirales > Acutalibacteraceae > Eubacterium_R. The sequence continues at coordinate 5,603 of CAMBQD010000002.1, forward strand.
GACCTCTTAATCCAAAGGACTTTAACTTTGCGCCCCAAAAGGAAGGCTTGTATATCAATGTAATAGTTGACGGACGTATAATGGAAAAGGATTTAAAAAATGCCCATATGACAAAATCGGAGCTGAAAAATCTGCTGAAAAACAAAGGCAAAAAGATTGAAGATATTTTGCTTGCAACAGTTGATATAAATAAACAGTTGACAATTTACGAAAAATAGAATATAATGCTCATATGAACAATTATTCATATGAGGTACATATATGGAAGGTAACGAATTTTTTGATGAAGAAGTCGTCTATGACATAGCGGACCTTTTTAAAGTATTTTCAGATTCAACAAGAATACGTATTCTTGTTGCGCTTTTTGACGGCGAGCTTTGCGTAGGCGAAATTGCACAAAGGCTGGATATGAGCCAAACGGCAATATCACACCAGCTCAGAGTGCTAAAGCAGAACCATTTAATTAAATACAGGCGTCAGGGAAAGAGTATGATTTATTCCCTTGCCGACGACCATGTAAAAACTATTATTGACAGTGCTACTGAGCACGTGGAGGAGTAACTATGGAAGAAAAAGAAATTCATAATCACGATAATTGCTGTTGTGAAAATCATTCTCACAACGACGGATGCGGATGCGGTCACGACCATGCCCACGAGGAGCTTAATAAAAAAGATTTTGCCTTTAAGTTAATTTTCGGCGGTATTCTCTTTATTGCAGGCTACATACTTAACGAGCTTGCGGAGAAGGGCGTTATTGATGTTCCGAGCTTTGTATATCTTATTTGCTTTGGGCTGTCATATTTGATAGTGGGCTTTTCAATTATCAAGGAGGCAGTTGAGGGAATTATTCACGGCGATGTGTTTAATGAAAATTTCCTTATGAGCATTGCGTCAATCGGCGCCTTTGCAGTGGGAGAATATTCAGAGGGATGTGCAGTTGTTTTCCTATTTACAATAGGTGAATTTTTGCAGAGCCTTGCCGTACAGAGAAGCCGTAAATCAATCAGAAATATGTTGGAGCTGAAGCCTGAGGAGGTAACGGTATTACGTGACGGAGCAGAGGCTGTTATCTCTCCGGACAAGGTTTTGGTAGGAGATATAATGATAATTAAGCCCGGTGAAAAGCTGGATATTGACGGAGTTATCACTGAGGGCAATGCGGAGCTTGATATGAAAGCACTTACAGGTGAATCCATACCCGTGTCAAAATCCGTGGGTGACGAGGTGCTGGCAGGCTCGGTAAATGCAGACGGAGTTATAAAGGTAAAAGCAACAAGGGAATATAAGGACTCTACGGTTTCAAGAATACTTGATATGCTTGAGGATGCAGAGGATAAAAAGAGCAATGCAGAGCAGTTTATCAGAAGATTTGCACGTATATATACGCCCATTGTTTGTGCAATTGCACTGGCAATAATTCTTATTCCGCCACTGTTTTTCGCAGGAGAATGGAAGGAATGGATATACAGAGGTCTTTCCGCCCTTGTTGTTTCCTGTCCCTGTGCGCTTGTAATTTCTATTCCGCTGAGCTTTTTCGGAGGTATTGGTGCCTGCTCAAAGGAGGGCATACTTGTTAAGGGCGGAAATTATCTTGAGGCTCTGGCAAAGGCAGATACAGGCGTTTTTGACAAAACAGGAACCATCACCAGCGGGAAATTTGAATATGTAAATTGTGAATGCTTTAACTGTCACTGCAGTGACAATCATCACAGAGAGCTTTTAAAAATTATTGCCGCCTGTGAAAGATATTCAACTCATCCTCTTGCAAAATCAATCAGCCTTGCCTTCGGCCATTATGCAGACGAATGTGAGGTAAAGGACGCCAGAAATTATGCCGGCAAGGGTGTGTCCGCCGTTGTTGACGGTGTTAAATACTATGTAGGCAATGAAAAGTTAATGCAGGAAATCGGCATTGATTACGTTGAAACAAAGTGTATCGGTACCGCAGTATATTGTGCAAGCGAAACGGAGTTTAAGGGTGACATAGTTTTTGCCGATATTATTAAGCAGGACAGCAAGGAAGCACTGGCTCAGCTTCATAAAATGGGCATTAATCAGACAGTAATGCTGACAGGCGACAAGGAGCCTATAGCAAAGGATATTGCACGCAAGGCAGGTATTGACACCGTTTATGCAAAGCTTATGCCCGACCAAAAGGTTGCAAGGGTTAAGGAGCTGCAGCAGCAGGGCAAAAAGGTTCTTTATACGGGCGACGGAATTAATGACGCACCTGTGCTTGCACAGGCTGATTTGGGAATAGCAATGGGTGCCGTAGGCTCCGATGTGGCGATTGAGGCGTCCGATATGGTAATTATGGGTGACTCTCTTTCAAAAATTCCTGTGGGCAGACGAATTGCAAAAAAGACAATTTCCATTGTTCATCAAAATATTATCTTTTCTCTGGCAGTTAAAATTCTCATCATTATAGGCTGTGCAACAGGTATATTTGATGAAAACGCAATGTGGCTTGCGGTATTTGGTGATGTGGGCGTTTGCCTTATTGCCATTGCAAATTCAATGCGTACATTGATTGTTAAAAAGAAAAACTAACATTTTAAAATATTACCGCTACCCTAACTAAAAATGCCTTGGATATCAAATCCAAGGCATTTTTGATGTCTTATGTCATTTATTCACAAATTAACAGACCGTAGCCCTTGTTCCTGCTGTAAACAATTTTTGTTTCTCCGTCTACACCAAGGTATACGAAAAAGCTGTGACCCAGCATTTCCATTTGAACAATTGCCTCATCATCCGTCATCATTTGGGGTGTGATGGTTTTCTTCCTTTTTATCTCTATTGAGGATGCGTCATACTGTTCAAAATCCTCCATTGTCACATCCTCATCTAAGGGAGCGAATGCGTCTGCAATTTCGTCAATTCCGCCCTTTCTCTTTTTGTCCACAAGATAAGTTTTCAGCTTTCTGATTTTTCTCTTTAAATCATCAACCGCCATATCAATAACAGGCTCAATTCTGTCAGCCTGTGCCTCACCTCTGATAAAGGAGCCGATGTTGATTACTGTTATATCACATTTATATCCGTCCTTCACCTTTGAAAGAGTAACGTCAAAAGATGCGGTTTTAGGCAGCATTTTTTCAATTCTCTGAAGCTCCTTATCAATACCGTCCTTTGTGCCCTGCTTAAGCTCAAAGCCCCTTGCTGTAATGTTAATCATAAAATCATCCTCCTGATGAGTAAAGTCAGGTTTCCCTGTAATTTAATTATACACCTTATCGGGCACAATAAACAGTATTTACTTTGGGATGTTTTTTTGGTATAATATATAGGCGTTAATTTTAAACAGAGGTTTATTATGGCAAAAAAGAGAAGGACTGCTTCTGATAAGCTTAATACACTGCTTTTCGGCAAGGACCTGAGAGTAACTGAGGGCGAGCTGGCAAAAAAGCTTTTTAACGGAAAAAGCAGAATAAGCGATATTATCATTAAGGACGTTAGGGCATCGGGTGTTGAACTGCCCATTATTATTGCGGGATATCGTCAAAAGGGCAGGGTTAAAAGGGTTGAAAATATCACCTTTAAAAATTTGAGCATTAAATATGCCGATATTCCGGAAACGGTTGACAGGCGTATGTTTATCCCCGAGTACGCGAGGGAGTATCCGGAGTGCTGGCGGTTTAGAAATCTGCCTGCATATGCCTTGTGGATACGTCACGCAGAGAATGTACACATTGAAAATTTCAACTGTATACATCCGAAAAAAACCTGGAAAAAAGCAATAATAAAAGAAGATGTAATATAAAAACGGTTTCCGACAAAGGTATCGGAAACCGTTTTTTGTTATTTGAACCTGTAGCCCCTGCCCCAAATTGTTTTGATATAATCCTCACTGCCGTTATCCTTAAGCTTGTCGCGCAGACGGTTAATATGCACCGTAAGGGTAGAGGTGTCGCCCAACGAGTCATATCCCCAAACCTTTTCAAACAATTCATTTTTACCGAATACGGTGTCGGGATTTGACGCACGAATGAACAGTACATCAAACTCTTTTTTCGTAAGGCTTATTTCTCTGCCGCCCAGCTTAACCTCTCCTGACTCCTTATTAAGCCATAAATTGTCAATCTGAAAAATTGAGTCGTTTTTCGGCAATGGATTTGTAAGGCGCTGATATCTGCTGATGTGCGCCTTTACTCTTGCCACCAACTCTCCGGGTGAAAAGGGCTTTACTATATAATCGTCGGCACCAAAGCCAAGACCGTTTATTTTGTCCAAATCCTCCTTTTTTGCACTTACAAGAATAATAGGTATATCCTTAACCTCTCTTATTTTTTTGCACACCTGAAAGCCGTCTGTTTTTGGCAGCATTATATCCAGTAAAACCAAATCGTAATCACCGTTTATTGCTTTTTGTGCGCCCTCCTCGCCGTCAACGGCAAAGTCCGTTTCAAAGCCTGCGGCTTTAAGGTAATCGCTTTCCAGTAAAAGAATATTATTGTCGTCCTCAACAATTAAAATTCTGTTCAATCAGTACACCTCTTTCTTTGGCAGAGAGATAAATATTGACAATCCCTCTCCCTCACTGCTTCTTGCCCAAATAGAGCCTGAATGCAGTTCAACAATTTGCTTGCACACGGCAAGTCCAAGTCCCGAGCCCTGTGAAACACGCGTTCTGGCAGGGTCGGCACGGTACATTGTGTCAAATATTTTCGGCAGGCTTTCCTTGTCAACGCCTATGCCGTTGTCGGAAATTTCAATTATAACCGAGTGCTCGTACTCGTCAATTATAATTGACACCTTCCCCTTAACATCATCTCTGGCATACTTGACGCTGTTTGAAATAATGTTGCTTATAACACGTGAAAACCTGTCTACGTCAATGTAAATAACCGTATCGTCGGCACATTTGTTAATGTATTCAAAGTCAAAATTACAGCTATCCAAAAGAATTTTGATTTCCTCTGCACCATCGCTGAAAAAGTCCTTTACGGATACATCTGCCTTGTTCATTTCATAGCCGCTTAGCTCAAGCCGTGAAATTGTTAACAGGTCGTCCAGTATCTTTTCCGTGTCGTTTATTGACTCACAAATAATTTTAACATAATTTTTCTGCTTTTCGGGAGTATCTGCAATGCCGTCTGCCAAGCCCTCGGCATAGCCCTTAACAGATGTAAGCGGAGTGCGCAAGTCATGAGCAATACCGGCAACTAAAATTTTGCGCTCCTCCTCAGCCTTGTTTTGCTTTTCAATAGACTCCTTAAGCCTTCTTCTCATTTCATTAAAGCTTTCAACCGTCTGTCCCAGCTCGTTTGTGGACTTGTAATCTATTTCGTAATCAAGATTTCCTCTGGCAATTTCATCGGCACCGCGTGAAATCTTCTTTATCGGCTTAACAATGGTCTGGCTTGTAATAAAGGAAATAACGGCAATTGCAATTACAAAAAGCAGTACAATAACAAGCACGATTAAGCCTGTTCTGCCCATAAGCAGCCTTGTAATCGCAGGCGCACCGATACGCTGTGAGGCGTCGTTAACTATGTAGTCGTCATTGACAATAACTATTTTGTATTTAGGTGAATTTTCATTTTTTTGGGCGTGGTTAACAATCAGCAGACCGTCACTGCCAAAGTAATTCAGATTTTTTTCTTCGGTGATATCTGCCAGCTTTTCAGCTTGTGCCAAAATATCATTTTTGTCAGCCGTTGAGTAAAATACACTTCCGTCACGCTCAATGTATATCATTGAGTTAAATTCTTCAAGGGGGGAAACAAACTCCTTGATTTTGTCAAGCTTTTGATTTTCGTCATTTTCACTTATCAGCTCGTTAGTTATTCCGGAAAGCGTTTGGGACCACTGCAGCTGATTTATTGCGCTGTAGGTGTTGGTGGTTACAGAGGAAAAATTAAAAAATGACGGTATGGTACTTATAAATACTGTGGAAAAGGAGGCTATTAATACAATAGGAATAACAATTGCCAGCACCGTTGTAATGACAATTCTTGTATTTACTTTTAGGTTTTTTGAGCTTCTTTTTTTCTTTGGCTTTTTTGATTTCATTTTTCTTCCTTGCTATTTCTGTTCTGCGAGTTTTAATTTCCCATTATTGCACAAGTCTTACAGCGTGTAAAAATTTGTTATTTGGACTTTTCTACACGTTGAAACGCCCGCTGTTTTCACAGCAGGCGTTGACTGTTATTCGCAGAGCAAATTATTTTTTCTCAGCATATCAACAAAGCCTTCAATGTCCTTTCTTGCAGTAGCCTCGTCAATTTCATATTCGTCCGTTACCATTTTTACTGCCTCGTCAACAGTAATATCCTTGCAAAAGCAGTCCCAGAAAAAAGCACCGCTTTCATTCAGGGTAATCATTCCGTTAAATTCCATGCTGGCTTTGCCCACTGGCACAACAATATTGGAGCCGGCTATCTCGCGCTTTGCAAATCCGCTTTTTATTTTCATAAAATCCCTCCTGAAGTTCTTTACTACAGTATAGCAAAAACTTTGTTTTTTTTCAATATCAGCAATGTATACAAAATTACAATGCTAAAATACGGCATTTTTTTCGTATTTCCTCTTGCAGATGGATATTAAATTGGTTATAATAATCGTGGTAATTTTTTAATTATTAATATTTTTACTTAAGGGTATTTATCCTTTATGTAAATCTACTTGGAAGGAGTAAACAAATGGTCTATTCAAAAGAAGTTGAAGAGATGTGTACCGTAAAAAAGGGTCCGCATCACGGTCCGGCTCCCATTCCTGAGGAAGGCAAATGGGTAAAATCTTATCAGATTTCCGATATCAGCGGTTTCTCTCACGGTGTGGGCTGGTGTGCACCTCAGCAGGGTGCCTGCAAAATCAGCCTTAATGTTAAGGACGGTATTGTAGAGGAAGCACTTGTTGAAACAATCGGTTGCTCAGGTATGACTCACTCAGCTGCTATGGCTGCTGAAATTCTGCCCGGCAAAACTCTCCTTGAGTGCCTTAATACAGACCTTGTGTGTGACGCTATCAACGTTGCTATGAGAGAAATCTTTAAGCAGCTTGCATACGGCCGTTCACAGTCAGCTTTCTCAGAGGGCGGTCTTGTTGTGGGCGCAGCTCTTGAGGATTTGGGCAAGGGCCTTCGTTCACAGGTTGGCACAATGTTTTCAACAAAGCTCAAGGGCGTTCGTTATATGGAAATGGCTGAGGGCTATGTTACCCGTATGGCACTTGACGAAGAGGGCGAGGTTATCGGTTATGAGTTCGTTAAGGTAGGCAAGATGCTTGAGGATATCCGCCACGGCAAAACTCCTGATGAAGCTTACAAGGCAAATATCGGCAACTACGGTCGCTTTGCAAATGCTGCAAAGTATATTGACCCAAGAGAAGAGTAAGATAAGGAGGACAATAAAATGGCAAACGATGTAAAATTCGAAGGCAAGGAAAGAAGACTTGCTAAAATTGAAAAGTGTCTTGCTGAATATGGTCTTTCAAGTCTTGAGGAAGCAAGAGATTTATGTTTATCAAAGGGCATTGATGTTGACGCTATCGTAAAGGGTGTTCAGCCAATCGCCTTTGAAAATGCAAGCTGGGCATATACTCTCGGTGTTGCAGTTGCAATTCAGCAGGGTGTTAAATCTGCATCTGAGGCTGCAGCTGCTATCGGTATAGGCCTTCAGGCATTCTGTATCCCCGGCTCAGTTGCCGAGCAGAGAAATGTTGGCTTAGGCCACGGTAACCTCGGTGCTAAGCTTCTCAGCGAGGAAACAAAGTGCTTTGCATTCCTTGCAGGTCACGAGTCATTCGCTGCTGCCGAGGGTGCAATCGGTATTGCAAGAACAGCTAATAAGGTTCGTAAGGAGCCGCTTAAGGTAATCCTTAACGGTCTTGGCAAGGACGCCGCTTATATTATTTCACGTATCAACGGCTTCACTTATGTTAAGACAGATTATGATTTCTACACAGGCGACCTTAAGATTGAAGAAGAGAGAGCATTCTCAGACGGTGAAAGAGCTGCTGTTAAGTGCTACGGTGCTAACGATGTTCTTGAAGGCGTTGCTATTATGAAGCATGAGGGCGTTGACGTTTCTATCACAGGTAACTCAACTAACCCAACTCGTTTCCAACACCTTGTTGCCGGCACATATAAGAAATGGGCTCTTGAAAACGGCAAGACCTATTTCTCAGTTGCATCAGGCGGCGGTACAGGACGTACACTTCATCCTGATAATATGGCTGCAGGTCCTGCATCATACGGTCTGACAGACTCAATGGGCAGAATGCACGGCGATGCTCAGTTTGCAGGTTCTTCATCAGTTCCTGCTCACGTTGAGATGATGGGACTTATCGGTATGGGTAACAACCCAATGGTTGGTGCAACAGTTGCTTGCGCAGTAGCAGTAGCAGAGGCTCTGTAAATTAGATATTCATACAATGATAATTACAAAGGCTTGAGATTTTTCTCAAGCCTTTGTTTTTTTGCTGTTGACAGAGTAATATACCTTGTGTTACAATGTATATACATAAGAAAACAAGGTATCATTCCGGAGGTAAAATTATGAGATACAGTAAGGAATTATTAAAGGGCAGTACGTCAATCTTAGTTCTTTCTGTTTTGGAGAACAAGGATTTATACGGCTACAGGATTATTCGTGAGCTGGAAATCAGGAGTGAAAACGCTTTTGAAATGAGTGAGGGTACACTTTACCCTATTCTTCACGCCCTTGAAAAAGAGAAGTGCCTGTCGTCATATTGGCAGGAGATTGACGGCAGAAACAGAAAATACTATCACATAACAAAAAAAGGTAAAAAGGTGCTTGATGATAAAAAGGAGGAGTGGAAATCCTTTTCAACCAGTGTTAACAAGGTGCTGAATTTTGCATAGGGTAACGGCAATAAACCGTGTTTTGATTATTACTGTTACCGAGGGGTGAGCTATGTTTAGTAAAGAAGATTATATTGCAGAGGTAATTTCTCTTGTTAAAAGCAAGACTGCAAGGCGTGAAATAAAAAGGGAGCTTGAGGCTCATATTGATGACAGAATTGAATATTATACCGAGGCAGGATATGAAAAGGATTATGCAACAGATAAGGCCGTTGAAAAAATGGGTAATCCTAAGGATTTGGCAAAAAGCATGGAAAAGCTCCATAACAATACCCTGTGGGTTATTTTGTCAATGGTGTTCACTTCGTTATATGTTACCGGATTGGTTGTTGCAAATATAAAAGCGGTTGACTTTGCCGTAATCAATATGGTTGATTTTGGAGGGGTAAGTGAATTCAGCAGTATTGTCTCCGTTTTGATTTTTTTAGCCGGTGCTTTTGCATTTTACACATCTAAAAAATCAAAGAGCTCGTTGATGCTTACATTGTTTGGCATAATAAGCCTCGCCACACCCATTGTGTCCTGCTATGCGTTAATACCCTTTGGGTATCAGCTTATTAGCATTGTAACGGATTTTCCTGCGGCGATTGTGTCATCGGAAGCGTTTTTCGATACCGGTGAGGTGTTTTGGCATATTGACAATTTCTTCTCTGAGGGAACGCCAATGGCTTTGTACTGCGTATGCCAAGGAGCTGAACAGCGAAAAGCAAAGTCAGGGCTTTAAAAGCAGAGTTAATAAATTTTCATCATTTGTCATTGCTATTGCTGTTGTTGCTTTGCTTGGCACTTGTGCAGAGGAAATATATGATTTTGTAATTATTTCCGAAAGTAATAAAGGTTATGTGGAATCATTTGACGATAATTACTTCGCGGCAAGGGAGGAATTTGATGCACTCACCATACCGCAAACCACCGATGAGGTGAAGGCACTTGCAGTAGAAAAAGAGCTTTCGGATTATGATATTTCCGATATGGAATACGGTCAGCTGACTGTTTATGAAAACGATGCCTGCTTTGTTCAAATTTCGGATTACGATGATGACGGCATTTATGACACAAAAAGAATCTATACACAAACCGTACTCACCATTGATGAAGAACGGATAGCAAGGCTGGAGTCACTTGAAAAGGGCTCGGACATTTATGACCTTTTAGATATCGTCGGTTATTCGGAAATGAGCGATTATATACAAAGAATTGACGGAGATAAAATAATTTCAACGGCATCAATATACTGTAAAAAAGACAGAAGGCACTATTACTCATGCGACTTTGAATATGAAAACGGAGTTTTGGTTGATTCCTATACTGAGGAGGTGGAGCAATGATTTATTTGGTTTATGCAGGACTTTTGCTCTTTGCCGTTGCTCTGCGTGTTTTGCTCACTGTCGGTGTGGCAAAGGAATGTGATTATCGCCAAACAAATTCAAAAAAGCTTTGGGTTGCTTTAACCGCCATTGTGGGGTTTATCAGTGCCGTTACATTTGTATGCTTTGTACCAAAGAGGAATAAATCAAAAAACAGTAAGGCTGTTATTGAAGTAATTTTATTTTTTGCTTTGATTGCAGGTGCTGCTTTATACATCTGTTTTTGTATTGTACCTGCCGAAACAAATGCGGAAAATGAAGCGCTGAATTCCTTTAACTATGATGCTGTTACATATGAGGATGAAAACGGAAACGAAATTATCTATGACAAAATGGGTAATAGCTATACCTTTGAGGAATACATTGACGGCTATAAGTGGTATGACCGTGACGGCAACAGCTATAATGCCATCCTTGACGAATCGGATTGCCTGATAGGCTTTAAGTGTATAGAAACAGGCGAGGAATTTTTTGACGGAATTGACGGAGATAAATCCTGTTACATAGATGATGAGGGATATTTGTGCATTTTTGATTTTCTTGACGACGATATATGTATTTATATGCCCGATGATTTCTCGGACGCGGTATATTTTGATAACAACGGTCATTTGTACTATTGCACTAACGATGTATATTATGACCGGCAGGGAAACCTATTGCTTGCAAAGGGATACGAATTTCAGGACTTTACGTACTCCGATATACCTAGGCAATGAAGAGCAATCCGAACCGTGGTTTAAATTGGCTGATTTGCCCTTACTCTGCGTTAAAAATACTCGGAATACATAAAGTATTCCTGCGTTTTTATGCCTTGATTAAGAACAAATCAGCACAATTTAAACTCGCAGACCAAAAATGCTTGAAGTAAAGATGAATTTTGGATTTTGAGATGGAAGCCTTGCCGGCGCAAGGCAACAGTGAAAAATACAAAAGTCGCTTTAATACTGCATTTTTGGCAGGTTCGGATTATTCTTCATTGCCTAAAGAGGAGCTTGAATACTTTTCGTACTGATATGTATTACAATAAAAGCACCTTCTGTGAAAGCTTTCACAGAAGGTGCTTGCTTATTATTATTTCAAAAATCCGTTTACTATTTGCTCCTCTGCCTGATGAGCGGTTAAGCCGAGGGTCATCAGCTTAATGATTTGCTCGCCTGCAATTTTGCCGATAGCCGCCTCGTGAATAAGTGCGGCGTCAAGGTCGTTGGCAGTTATTTCCGGAATGGCGCTGATAACTGCATTATCCATTATGATTGCGTCGCATTCTGAGTGACCGGAGCACTTGTTATTTCCGTTAATTTTTGAAAGGAAAACCTGCTTGGAATTCCCCTTTGCAACAGAACGTGAAATAACGTTTGCACTTGAATTTTCTCCGTTTAAATCCACATCAAAGCTTGTTTCGGCAATTTGGTCGCCGTGAGTCATCAGCTTTTCGGTGATAACGATTTTTGCATTATCCGCAAGGGTTGCCTTGGTGGAGCGTTTTGTGGAGTCGATACCCTTAATTTGTACCGTTTCCATTTCAAGAAAACCGCCTTCTTCAATTTCAACAATTGTCTGGGGGTTCATTATTCTGCCGCCGATGCCGTCGCCGCTTCCGTAATGCTTTTCCACATATTTAACCTTGGCATTTTTGCCGATATGGAAGGTGTGAATACCGTCGTGCTTTGACAGCTTGTCACCGCTGTTGTGTATACCGCAGCCGGCAACAATAACCACGTCGGAATTTTCACCGATATAAAAGTCATTGTAAACACTTTCCTCAAGTCCGCTTTCGCTGATTATTACAGGAATGTGCACGCTTTCCTTTTTTGTATTTGGCTTGATGATAATGTCAATGCCGGGCTTGTCTGTTTTTGTTACAATATCAATATTGGCGGTTGTATTTCTGCCTGCGCTTGCGCCGTTTGAGCGGATGTTATATGCACCGCTCGGTATTTCGTGGAGGCCTGCAACCTGCTCCAACAAATTTTTCTGTATTTGGTCCATCATTTATCGTTATCCTATCTAAATTAATTGTTTTCCGAATAGAATCGGCAACCGTCTGCTGTTTCCAAAACCTGAGAAAGCATTTCGTCCCTCGTTCCGCTTGACTGTAGCTTACCGTTTGCAAGCACAACAATTTCATCTGCTATTTTCAAAATACGCTCCTGATGGGATATAATAATAATTGTGTTTTCCTTTTTGGACTGCATTTTTTCAAACACCTTAATAAGGTTGTGAAAGCTCCATAAATCTATACCTGCCTCAGGCTCGTCAAAAACGGAAAGGGGAGTCTTTCTTGCCAAAACACCGGCTATTTCAATCCTTTTAAGCTCACCGCCTGAAAGACTGCCGTCAACATCACGGTTGATGTAATCCCTTGCACAGAGTCCCACCTCTGAAAGATATGCACAGGCACCTGCGGCAGAAAGATTTTCTCCCGCGGCAAGGCGTATCAGGTCAATAACCTTAATTCCTTTAAATCTGACAGGCTGCTGAAATGCGTAGCTGATTCCCATATTTGCTCTGTCGGTTATGCTCAGGTCTGTTATATCCTGACCGTTATATAAAATTTTGCCTGACGTAGGCCTTTCAATTCCTGCAATCAGCTTGGCAAGGGTTGATTTGCCGCCGCCGTTTGGCCCTGTAATAACAGTGAATTTGTTATCCTCAACAGTGTAGCTTAAGTTATCTATAATTACCTTTTCTTTTCCGTTTTCCTCCACGGAAAATGTAAGGTTCTTTAATTCAAGCATTAATCCCGCTCCTTTAAATACCGCAAAATTATTAACTTATTTAGCATTATACAAAAATAAATAAAAAAAATCAATATGTTATGTAATACACATCAAAAAGGACGCAAAAAGGTTTATCATTGTATGTGCCTTAGTCAAAATATTGACAAAACCTATGTCATTTATTCAGGCAACGCATTTGCTCCGTTTGAGTATCTTGATGAAAAAACAAACACATATGTAGGTCTTGATATGAACCATCTTGCGGCAATTGCCGAGGATTAGAGCTTTAAGTATGAAATGCACAACGAAGGCTCTAATCAGATGTATCAGGCTATTACCTCATGCGCAGACGTTGCCTGCTTTGAGGACTATGCCGTTATTGCTTACACAATCAGCACAGGTGCAGTAAATGTTAAGATTATCGGCGAGCCTGTTAACCCTGCTTACTATGGCTTTGCAGTTCAAAAGGGCAAGAATCCTGAGCTTATTGAGATGTTCAATAAGGGACTTGAGAACTTAAAGGCATTAAAAATTAACCCCTATGTATCTGATACATAGGGGTTTTTTATATCTGTTATTCGTCTGCCTCGGTGGAAAGGAGTATTCTGTCATTGTCAAGCTCCTCGCCCGATGTTACCTTGAATTTTGCCAGCAGGTCTGCCGTGGTCAGATTTTTCTTTTCCTCGCCGGATACGTCATAAATGATTTTTCCGTCGTTCATCATAATAAGACGGTTGCCGATTGCAATGGCGTCCTTCATATTATGTGTAATCATAATTGTTGTAAGGTTATCCCTTTCAACAATCTCCTGCGTAAGCTCAAGCACCTTGTGGGCTGTCTTTGGGTCAAGGGCGGCAGTATGCTCGTCAAGGAGTAACACCTTTGGTTTTTTTAGTGTTGCCATAAGCAATGTAATTGCCTGCCTTTGTCCGCCTGACAGCAAGCCAACCTTTGATGTAAGTCTTGTTTCAAGACCCAAGTCAAGTGACTTAAGCAGATCCTTGTAATGCTCCTTTTCCTTCTTTGTAACGCCGTTTGCAAGTGTTCTGCGTTTACCTCTGCGTGAAGCAAGAGCAAGATTTTCAAGTATTTGCATATCTGCGGCAGTACCGGTCATAGGGTCTTGGAAAACACGTCCAAGGAATGATGCCCTCTTGTATTCGGGGAGCTTGGTTACATCCTGACCATCGATAACAATTGAACCGCAGTCAACAGGATAAACGCCGGCAATCATATTAAGCATGGTTGATTTACCTGCGCCGTTGCCGCCGATAACGGTTACGAAATCACCCTCGTTAAGAGTCAGGTCAACGCCGTTTAATGCTTTTTTCTCATTAACAGTGCCGGGGTTAAATGTTTTGTATACATTACTGATTTTAAGCATTTTCATTTTCCCCCTTCACTTTTTTAGATTGCTTTGCAGCAAATTTTGATTTGGCCTGCTTCTGCCAATACGGAAGTCCCAGGAATATTGCAACTACAACTGCTGAAAGCAATTTAAGGTCATTTGCGTCTAATCCCATCCAAACAACAATGTTTTGAACAATATAGTAAATAATACCGCCTAAAGTAACCGCAAAGAGCTTTAATGCAAAGTTGCGGAAAATTTTGCCGAAGACAACCTCTCCGACAATTACGGCTGCAAGTCCGATAACAATGGCACCACGACCCATATTTATATCTGCAAAGCCTTGGTACTGTGCATAAAGCGCACCGGAAAGAGCAACCAAACCGTTTGAAATAACAAGTCCAAAGATAACATTAAATTTTGTGTTAATACCATTGGCGCGTGCCATAGCCTGATTGCAGCCTGTTGCTCTTATTGATGAGCCAACCTCTGTTCCGAAGAACCAATACAAAACAGCAATTGTCACGACGGCAAATATTACACATACGATTATTGATTTAACATTATCTCCGGACGTAAGCAAAACGTGATCCAAATTTCTTGCGCTGACAGCAACATTTGAATTTTTGCTTGAAATACGAAGATTAACGGAATATAAGCTAAGCTGGGTAAGAATACCTGCAAGTATTGCCGGTATGCCGAAAAATGTGTGGAAAATACCTGTAACTAATCCAGCCAAGCAGCCTGCCAAAAAAGAAATTGCTACGGCGAGATAAATATTTGTTCCGTTTTTTACAAGAACGGCAAGCACAATACCGCCTGTTGCCATTGAACCGTCAACGGTAAGGTCGGCAACATCAAGTATTCTGAAAGTAATATACACGCCGATCGCCATAATGCCCCATATAATACCGTACGCCACGGCACCGGGCATTGATGCAAGTAATGATGCCATAAAAATTCTCCTTTAAAAATAATGGCAACAAGATTATTATCTCGTTGCCATTTATTTATAATTTTACGAGCTGTATTTAGTCTTTAGCAATATTCAGCTCTACAAAGAGTGCTGCCTGCTGGTCAAGAGGAGCAAGATCAGATGTACCTGATACATTGATGCCTGTCTTGCCGTCAAAGTCAGCAATGTCAAGTGCTACGCCGTATTCTGTTACAGATGTGCCGAGAATAGGAATTTCCTGTGTAGCAGATGCAGCTGCCTGAAGAGCAGGAGTTGCGTTTGCAAGAATAAGGTCAACATTCTTTGATACGAACTGATTAACGATTGTTGCACATGTAGCTGAATCGCCTGATGCGTTCTGTGGATCAAACTTTACATGGTCCTCACCAAGCATCTCTGTAAGTGTATCAATAAATCCTTGAGTTGCTGCATCGAGAGCCGGATGCTGAACGAGCTGACAGATACCGATTGTAAATACCTTGTCGCCGTCATACTTTGGAAGCTCCTCAGCCTCTTTTTCTGCATCGTCAGCCTCACTGCCGATAGCTACAAAGTCGTCCGGGATTGTGATTCCCAGCTTTTCTGCTCTTTCGGGCACAGCCTTTTTAACAAGTGTTGAAGCGTCAACATAAGCAATGTCCATTGTAGAAATATCTGCGCCGTTAACAAGAATCTCGTAAGCCTGCTTTGCAGTAGCAACACCAAGGTCATAGTAGGAAATAGAAAGTGTAGCTACGCCACATCCCTCACAAATGCCTTCCTCACCGGCGATGATAGGAATACCTGCCGGATCACAAATATTGTTGATAAGCTCTGTATTGTTAGCACAGGTGTTATCGGTTGGGATGTAAAGAGCCTTTGATTCAGCAACTGCTGTGTTAAGCACTGAAGCAAGGTCGTTAGAGTCAGCAAATGAATATTCCTTTGTTGCGTAGCCAAGCTTTGTAAGCTCCTCTGCTACCTTTTCAACCTGATACTTTGAGTTAGCCTCAGCTGAACAGTACAACAAGCCAACCTGTGCGCCCTTTGCGCCACTGCCGCTGCATCCTGCAAATACGCCTGCAATCAAAACAACTGCAAGTGCAAGAGCAGCAATTCTTTTAATAATCTTTTTCATTTTAATTGTCCTTTCCGGAAATATTTTTCCTGTTCAATTCATGACAACATAAGTTTAGCACTTTTATGTATTAAAGTCAATAGTGATTTAGATTTTTGTATTTTAAAGCTGTTCTGCAATGCTATAAATCAATTCCTTTGTTTTATCCCAGCCAAGACAGGGGTCGGTGATTGATTTTCCGTATACTCCGTCCTCAACCTTCTGGCAGCCGTCCTCAATGTAGGATTCCACCATAAAGCCCTTTACCATAGATTTTACGTCGTTACTGTGGCGCATTGAATGGAGCACCTCGTTGGCAATTCTGATTTGTTCCAGATATTTTTTGCCGGAGTTTGAGTGGTTTGTGTCAACAATAACCGCAGGATTTTCATATCCGCCGTTGCAGTACATATCAAATAACTGCCTTAAATCCTCGTAATGATAGTTTGCATGGTTGTTGCCGTGCTTGCTGACACTGCCCCTGAGTATTGCATGGGCAAGGGGATTACCTGTGGACTCAACCTCCCATCCTCTGTAAAGGAAGGTATGTCCGCTTTGTGCCGCCTTAATGGCGTTAAGCATTATTGACAAATCGCCGCTGGTGGGATTTTTCATACCCACAGGGGCGTTTATGCCTGATGATACCAAACGATGCTCCTGATTTTCAACAGAACGTGCACCGATTGCAACATATGAAAGCAGGTCGGACAAATACCTGTAGTTCTGGGGATAAAGCATTTCATCTGCACAGGTAAGTCCTGTTTGCTCAATAGCGTCCTTGTGAAGGGATCGTATTGCCTTGATACCCTCCAGCATATCAGGCTCTTTGTCAGGGTCAGGCTGGTGAAGCATACCCTTGTATCCTGCGCCGGTGGTTCTTGGCTTGCCGGTATAAATTCTGGGTATGATGATTATTTTGTCATCAACCTCCTTTTGAACGTCTGCAAGCCTGTAAATATAATCCATAACGGAATCTGCTCTGTCTGCCGAGCAGGGACCGATAATAAGTAAAAATTTGTCGCTTTCACCGGTAAATACCTTTGCCACCTCTGCGTCACGCTTTTCCTTTATTGCCTTAGCACCTTCGGACAGTGGCATTTCCTCCTTTATCTCCTTTGGGATAGGGAGCTTTCTTTTAAATTCCAAATTTCCGCTGTTACTCATTTTCATCACCCTTCAAATATGTTTTATACTATTATAAAGCAAAGCAAAAATATGTCAACTGCAGTAATTAGAATTATTTTCCGATATTGTAAACTTTCTGTAAGAACACAGGGACAGAGGTGGAAATATAACAGGATTTGTGGTAGTATATTTGCGTAAAGGGTGTTTATTATGGCAGTAAAAAGAAAAGTGAAGAAAAAAGAAATACAGCAAAGCAAGCTGATTTCTGCCATTGCAGTTGTGTTGGCGGCGGCAGTTATAATTTCCTGCATAGTAATTTCAAATTCCTGTAAAAGGCACACGCAGGCTGTGTACGATTTCGGCAAGCCGGTGGCACAGGGTATTGACGTGTCCGAGCATAACGAAAAAATAGATTGGCAGGGAGTGGCAGAGGAATACGATTTTGCCTTTATCCGTGTGGGATACAGGGGATACGGCAACGGCAGTATTTGTGAGGATAAATATGCCAAGGAAAACTTAAAGGCTGCGGAAAAAGCCGGTATACCCTTCGGAGTATACTTTTATACTCAGGCGGTAAGTGAAAAGGAAGCAAAGGCAGAGGCGGATTTTGTTATTGATATAGTAAGGCATTATGACTTAAAGCTGCCCATTGTAATTGATTTTGAATACCCAACCGATGAGTCGGGGTATTTTACAGGCAGACTTGCGGAAAACCAATTGAGCAAGGAGGAAAACACAAAAATAGTCAATGCCTTTTGCAGCAGGGTGGAGGATAAGGGATATATTTCAGGAGTGTATGCCTCCTCCAGCGTTTTACAAAATGATTTAAAAATTGACGATTTTGGTGACAATACGGTTGTTTGGGCTGCCGATTACGGCAGCATTGTAAGCTATGATGTTGATTATGATATTTGGCAGTATTCAAAAACAGGTCAATCAGAGTGCGTGGAAAGCAAATATGTTGATTTGAACTATTGGTATAAATAAAAATCAGGGATTGGAAAATTTTCCAATCCCTTAGTTTTTGCAGTAGAATTATGCGTTTTCGTTAACGATTTGCTTTCTCAGTGGCGGAACTGCCATAAGAGCGGCAACGCCCACAAGAGTAACAACCAATTCAGGCAGCATATAGCTTGCATTGTAAATCAGTGAATATACAACTGCCAAGGTCTGACCAGAAAGGTTAGCAAGTATGCTTTGACCGAGGCTGTTGTTCATTACATCAGTAAAGAACCATTCTGCATAGCTGCCCCACAAAATCCAACCGGACAGGAAATGCGCCGCCAAACGAAGAAGCACAACAACACCGCTACCTACAAGTATTGAGGCATACTGATTTTTAATCTTGTTTTTGAACATGCCGGAAAGGCCAAGCACGGTAAATGCAACTATGTAGTCAAGGAATGCCATTAATACAATATTAACTACAGATTTAACTGCATTTTCCTTGTCATACATACCTGCAAATGCCTGACTCATTGTGGCACCCAAAAGAGCCTGAATTGCACTGAAAATAAGGCCGCTGAG
>CAMBQD010000003.1 GCA_945869905.1 uncultured Clostridia bacterium
CATTCGCAAACAATTTAATATTAAATTTTGTCTAAACTTTGGGGTTCACTTCATTTTTCTCAGGTCATTTCTTTTTAATATCCTAAATTTTCATTCACCAGAATAACCTTTATCCTGTCCTTGTGGCGTTGCTTAGCAGATACAACATAGTTACAGCAAACACGCTGTTCACTGGCACAGCCGTCGCAGATAAGGGGGCTTTCTTTGTTAAGGCTTACACATTTGCCTGTTGCCTGACAGGGTGTTTTGCAGGAAAGCCTTACGGTGTTTGCAGGAGCGGCAACTGTTTTTACACGGTTGATTGCCTCGTTAATATCCTTAACAATTTTGTTGACGCCCACCACCATAATAACCTGTTTTGGTCCGTAAACAATGCAGGCAACACGGTTTGAGTTGCCGTCAACATTATAAAGCTCGCCGTTTTCCGTTACGGCATTGGAGGAGCAGAAAAAGGTATCGCATCCAAAGGCGCGGATATATGCCTGTCTAAGCTCCTCACCCTCTAATCCTGTTCTGTCTATAAAATCATAATCACTGCAGTTAAGCAGGTCCATAACGCCTGTTTCCTTAAGTGACTGTGAGCCGCCGTTTGATACGCTTTCACCCTTTTTTATCAGCGTTTTTACAAGGGGAACAACCTCCTCCCTTGTCTGTACAAAATAAGGCTTAATGCCGTTTTTTTCAAGATTTTCCATTACCTTATTAATATCCATAATTACCTCCTTAGCCTTCGTTATTATTCCAGTATTTTCTGTCAAGGGAACGGTATTGCAGTGCCTCTGCAATCTGCGGTGTGTCTATCTGCTCACTGCCGTCAAGGTCTGCAATAGTCCTTGCAATACGCAAAATTTTGTCATATGCTCTGGCGGAAAGACCTAATTTTTCAAAGCTTATTTTAAGCAGATTGTCTGCATCCTCAGTCAGCACACAAAATTCCTTTGTCATTCTTGGGGTCATTTTGGCATTACAGCCTATGCCTGTCCCCTTCAGCCTTTCCTGCTGAACACGTCTTGCGCGGTTAACACGTTCCTTTATCTGTGCCGAGGTTTCCTCCTGACGCTTGCAGGACAGCTGCTCGTATTCAACAGGTGCGACCTCGATATGTATATCAATTCTGTCAAGTATTGGACCTGATACCTTATCAAGATATTTTTTTCTTGCGGCAGGAGTGCATTTGCACTCTCTGGTGGGATGACCGTAAAATCCGCAGGGGCAGGGGTTCATAGCCGCAATCAGCATAATGCTTGATGGGTATGTTACCGACCCCGACGTCCTTGAAATGCTTATTACACCGTCCTCCAGTGGCTGGCGCAGTGTTTCCTTGCACCGTCTGTCAAATTCCGGAAACTCGTCCATAAACATAACGCCGTTGTGACAAAGACTTATTTCACCGGGGTGAACCGTTACTCCGCCGCCTGCCAACGCCTGTGCGGATACCGTGTGGTGAGGGGAGCGGAAGGGCCTTGTGTCAATAATAGCCTTGTCCTTGGGTATGGCACCTGCAATTGAGTAAATCTTTGTTGTTTCCAGCTTTTCCTCAAAGGTCATATCAGGCAGAATTGTGGGTATTCTTTTTGCAAGCATTGATTTGCCTGCGCCGGGCGGGCCTACCATTATGCAGTTGTGTCCGCCTGCCGCCGCAATTTCCAGCGCACGCTTAGCCTCTGCCTGACCTTTAACGTCCGAAAAGTCAACTGTATAAGCAGGCTTTGTTTCCGTCAATTCTCTGTTATAGCATGGGCTTATAAGCTCCGTTCCCGATACGTGCCTCATAACCTCAAATATATTTTTTACAGGCAGAACATCTATACCCTCTAATACACTGCCTTCCAGTCTGTTGTCAAAGGGTATGAATACGGCAGGTATACCCTCCTCCCTTGCTTTAAGCAGCATAGGAAGTATGCCGTTTATACGCTTTATTTCTCCGT
Source organism: uncultured Clostridia bacterium (assembly GCA_945869905.1). Lineage (GTDB taxonomy): Bacteria > Bacillota > Clostridia > Oscillospirales > Acutalibacteraceae > Eubacterium_R. Next base: position 1,929 of record CAMBQD010000003.1, read on the forward strand.
CAAGGGACAGCTCGCCTATAAAAGCGAAGTTATCCACATCTCCGTTTAACTGTTTGCTTGCCTTCAGTATGGAAATAAAAACCGGCAAATCGTAAATTGAGCCTTCCTTTTTTATGTCGGCAGGCGCAATATTAACGGTTATGCGCGATACGGGAAAATCAAGATGACAGTTTTTTATGGACGAGCGAACACGCTCGCGGCTTTCCTTAACCGCCGCGTCAGGCAAGCCTACTACATCAAATCTGGGTAAGCCCTGGCTTATGTCACATTCAACAGTGACACAAAAGGAGTCAAGTCCGAAAATACCCAGGCTTTTTACTTTTGCATACATAAAATCACCTGTTTAATTATAACAGTTAATGTCATTATTGACAATACATTTTAATAGGTTTAAAATAGGTGCGTATGAAATAAATTATTAAGGATGTGACTTTATGGATATAAATGCACTTTACAGTCAGTGGCTGGAAAATGCAACGGCAGACCCCGATTTGATAAAAGAGCTTGAAGGTATCAGAGATAATGACGAGGAAATACTTGACAGATTTTACCGCAGTCTTGAATTCGGCACGGCAGGCTTAAGGGGCGTTATCGGCGCAGGCACAAACAGAATGAATTATTATACTGTTTGTCAGGCAACTCAGGGGCTTTCCGATTTTCTCAACAGGCATTTTGAAAATCCCTCCATTGCAATCGGCTATGATTCGCGTATTAAGTCAGATTACTTCTCAAAAGAAGCGGCAAAGGTTTTGGCGGCAAATGGTGTTAAGGTTTATCTTTACAAAGAGCTGGAGCCGACACCCTGTCTTTCATTTGCTATTAGGTATTTTAAGACATCAAGCGGTATAATCCTTACCGCATCTCATAACCCTGCCAAGTATAACGGCTACAAATGCTACAACTCAAACGGCTATCAGATGACCGATGAGGAGGCAGGTGAAACCTATGAATATATCAAAAAGGTTGATTACTTCACAGGTATAAAAACAATGGATTTTGATGAGGCTGTTGAAAAAGGTCTTATCGAATATATGGGCGACGAGGTTATTGACGCTTTTCTTGATGAGGTTGTTAAGCAGTGCGTTAATCCTGATGTTGTAAAAGCCTCAGGACTTAAGGTTATTTACACCCCTCTTAACGGCACAGGCAATAAGCCTGTAAGGAAAATACTTGACAGAATAGGTGTTAAGGACGTTTACGTGGTTCCTCAGCAGGAGCTTCCTGACGGTAATTTCCCCACCTGTCCATTCCCAAATCCCGAAATCAAGCAGGCTTTTGAATGTGCTCTTGAAATGGCAAAGGATATTCAGCCCGATTTGCTTTTGGCAACGGACCCAGACTGTGACCGTGTGGGTATTGCAGTTCAGGACGGCAACGGCGGATATAAGCTTATGAGCGGTAACGAGGTTGGCGCAATGATGCTTAATTATCTGCTTTCTCAGAAAAAGGAAAAGGGAATGCTGTCGGAAAACAGTGTTGCCGTTAAATCCTTCGTTTCCACCGATTTGGCAGAGGTTATTGCAAAAAAATATAATTGCACCTTTAAAAATCTGCTTACCGGCTTTAAGTACATAGGCGAGCTTATTACTCAGCTTGAGGCACAGGGCAGGGCAGATGACTTTGTTATGGGCTTTGAGGAGTCCTACGGCTACCTTGCAGGTACACACGCAAGGGATAAGGACGCCGTTGTTGCGTCAATGCTTATATGTGAAATGGCGGCGTATTATAAGGCACAGGGCAAGAGTCTTGCTCAGGTTATGGATGAAATATATGACGAGTTTGGCTATTATTGTAACACTGTTTCCAGCTACACCTTTGAAGGTGCATCAGGTATGGAAAAAATGGCAGGCATTATGGACTCGCTCAGGAATAATGCACCTGAAAGCTTTGCAGGTATGAGGGTTACCGTTGCAGATGACTATAAAACCTCTGTTTCAACAAATGTTGCAGACGGCAGTACAAGGGTAATCGAGCTTCCAAAATCAAATGTGCTGGCATACACCCTTACCGACGGCAATAAAATTATTGTTCGTCCGTCAGGCACAGAGCCAAAAATCAAGGCATATATTACTGCTGTGGGGAAGGATAAGGCACAGGCTCAGGCTATAGCAGATAAGCTGTTGGCTGAGGCGGATAAGCTGATGAAATAAAGGAGTACAAAATATGAACAGAAAATGGGTTAAAATAACCGCAATCATTCTTGCGGCACTTATGGCAGTCAGCGGACTGGGCGTAGGCTTGGTTGGACTTTTAAATTAAATAACATTAAATCAAAGCCTTGCAGATTTTTTCTGCAAGGCTTTTTGCCGTTGTTACAGTGTTTTTTTGACAGTTCCACGGTGCGTGGAATTCTTCCTTTATACGTTCATTGCGTTTTTTGGGCATATCTGCTACAATGAACACAAAGAGGTGACGGTAATGGATGCGAAGAAAACAGGAAAAATAATCAGCACAAAGCGCAAAGAAAAAGGTCTTACGCAAATACAGCTTGCCGAAATACTCAATGTCAGCAACAGGGCAGTTTCAAAATGGGAAAACGGCGACGGCTTTCCTGACATCACATTACTTCCTGCTATTGCCCAGGCATTAGGGATAACTATTGATGAGTTGCTGACAGGCAATGCACCGGCTTCCGTTAATAATGAGCAAAAAGACAGTAGCAAAATACTGCATCAATATAAGCTCATTTATACTGCCTCAATATTTTTCGGATTGTTTTCTGCCATTTTAGGTGGAGTAACGGAGCTTTATTGCATTTGGGCATTTCCTATACTGTTTTATACCCATTGGGAAATTATGTTTGCTGCCGTGTCCGTTTTCTTTTTCGTGCTGAGTGTTATGGCACAGGTTATCGGCTTAATCAGGCTGTCCTCTTTTATGAGCAAGGGAGAAATTATTAATAGAGAACGCAAAAGATTAGTAGCTTTGGTAGGGATAGATATGGTATTCCCTTTATGCTTTATTGCAAGAATAATTGATTTTTCTCGCTTTGGTATGTTTACTCCCTATGTTATGACGGTTTTGATAATCGCTTTGATGGTAATTGGAATTTTGTTTCTTAGGGGTGGTAAAAATGAAAAAAGATAAGATAAAAAAGATTATAATATTTATCTTTCGTTTTATTTTGATTGCTGTTGGGGGATATTACTGCTTTATGTTTATTCGACCAATGTTTATATTTGTGAACATTGGAAATATTCTTGGCTTGATAATGTCAATAGCTGTTGTTTTGTTTGGAGTATTCTTTAATAAAATCGTTGCGTTATGTAAAAAAATTTGTAAAAGTAAAAAAGGTAAATCAATTTTTGGATTTGTGTGCTCGCTGCTTTGCGTTGGTATTATTTGCTTTTCACTTGCACTTGGCAGTGTAATTGTTACAGGACAATCAAGTGATGCAACGGGGCAGGGCACAATTATCGTATTGGGCTGTGCAGTTAAGGGCAACACCCCAAGCTTTACCCTTAAGACAAGAGTAAATGTCGCATACAATTATCTTGAAAGTAATCCTGATAGTGTGGCAATTTTAAGTGGTGGTCAGGGCGCAGGCGAAAATATAAGCGAGGCACAATGTATGAAAAATATGTTGCTTGAAAAGGGAATCAGCGAGGATAGATTATACCTTGAGGACAAAAGCAGGAACACGACAGAGAACATTCAGCTTTCAAAAAAGGTTATGGAGGAAAATGATTTTGACAAGCATGATGTTGTCATTGTCACCTCTGATTATCATTTGAAGCGAGCAAAAATGATTTGCGAAAAAAACGGAATATACCCTCGCACAATTAATGCACCCTCAACATATTTTGACAAGCCCACATTTTATCTGCGTGAAGCCTTGGGAGTAATTAAGGAGTTTGTTGTCAGGTGAAAATAATTGCAAAAATAAAAACGGATATGCCTGATAAATTCGGTATTCCGCGCCAAAGCGGAATAGTTAACGGGCTTACAGGCAAAATAATATTTGAGCCTGAATACCGTGTAAGAGAGGCTCTTTCAGGCATCGAGGAATTTTCACACCTGTGGCTGCTGTGGGAATTCAGTGAAAATAAACGTGACGGCTGGTCACCCACCGTCAGACCGCCCAGACTTGGGGGAGAAAAGCGCAAGGGCGTTTTTGCCACTCGTTCACCATTTAGACCAAATCCAATAGGTCTGTCCTGCGTTAAGCTTGACAAGGTGGAATATACAAAGGATTTAGGTCCTGTGATTTATGTCAGCGGTGTAGATTTGATGGACGGCACGCCCATATATGACATCAAACCGTATATAACCTATACCGACAGCAGACCCGATGCAGTCCAGGGTTTTGCCGAAGATTTTGTGGATTATGCTCTTAAGGTGAATTTTCCACAAGAATTGCTCGATATGATACCTGCTGAAAAGCAGGCAGGCATAATCGGTATACTCAGGCACGACCCTCGTCCTGCATATCAGGACTCCCCTGACAGAGTATATGGTGTAAAATATCTTGATTTTGATATTCATTTTAAGGTTGATAAAAACATCTTAACTGTAATTGATGTTGAGAAAATATAAGCAAAGACCTAAGAATCATCTTAGGTCTTTGCTCTTTATTACCGTTACACTATGTGTTATTCAATAGGCTTAAGATTTTTCAGGCTGACATCCATTATGGGTGCCGAGTGGGTAAGGGCTCCGCAGGATACAAAATCAACTCCGATTTCCGCAATTTCCTTAAGCCTTGCCTTAGTTACATTGCCGGAGCATTCGGTTTGCGCCTTGCCGTTAATCATCTCAACGGCTTTTCTCATTGTATCGTTATCCATATTGTCCAGCATAATGATGTCCGCACCTGCGTCAAGTGCCTCCTGTACCTGCTCAAGAGTTTCTGTTTCAATCTCTATTTTGCGAACAAAGGGAGCATATGCCCTTGCCATTTCAATTGCCTTGGTTATTGAGCCTGCGGCACCTATATGGTTGTCCTTAAGCAGAACACCGTCTGACAGGTTATATCTGTGGTTTGTTCCGCCGCCTACGGTTACTGCGTATTTTTCAAAGGGGCGCATATTTGGTGTGGTTTTTCTTGTGTCAAGCAGAGTGGTTTTGTATCCCTCCAGCTCCTTTGCATATTCTTTTGTAATGGTGGCAATACCGCTCATTCTCTGTAGGTAGTTAAGTCCTGTTCTTTCACCGCTTAATATTGCCTTTATGTCGCCGTAGATAACGCCCAGCAGGTCGCCCTTATGTACCCGGTCACCGTCCTTGAAATAAGCTTCAAAACGGCTGGAGCTGTCCAGCAGCTCAAAGGTGCGTTTGAAAATATCAAGACCGCAGATTATGCCGTCCTGCTTGCATATAAGGTCAGCTCTTCCCTGCCTGTCCTCAGGCATAACGGCGTTTGTTGAAACGTCCTCAGAGGTGATGTCCTCCCGCAGTGTGTTAAGGATATATTCGTCAACATTAATTTTCATTGTTACACCATTTATCATAAAATTCTTCATCCTTTCCTCTGATTTCATCCATAATAAGCTTTTTAAATTCCTTTTCCCTGACAGCCTTTGGAGGATATGATTTCAAATCAATTTCCGGCAGGTCAATGGGCTTGTCCTCTGCGTCCTTTGCAATAAGCATTGCCGCACGCTTTGAAAATACCAAACTTTCCAACAGGGAGTTGGAGGCAAGCCTGTTTTTGCCGTGCACACCATTGCAGGCAGTTTCGCCCACTGCGTAAAGATGCTCCATAGATGTTTTGCCGTTGATGTCGGTTTTAACACCGCCCATCATATAATGCTGTGCCGGAGTAACGGGAACTTTGTCCTTGGTAATGTCGTATCCCTCGTCCATACACGCCTCGTATATATTGGGTAGTGTAAGGTACACGTGGTCTGTGCCGAATTTTGCCATTTCATCAACTATTGCATTTGTCACAACGTCACGGGGCTGCAGCTCGTCAGTAAATCTTTCACCCTTTTCGTTAAGGAGAACAGCGCCCTCACCCCTAACGCTTTCGCTGATAAGAAAGCGTCTTCCCTTTTTTTTGCTGTACAGGGTGGTGGGGTGAATTTGGATATAGTTCATATCCTGAAGCTCAACACCGTGCTTTAATGCAAGGGCAAAGGAATCGCCGGTGATGTGGGGATAGTTTGTGGAGTTTAGGAAAAGACCGCCGATACCGCCTGTGGCAAGTATCACGTCCTTTGCTATAATTGCACCCATTTCGCCGTACTCGTCCTCGCACACAATACCCTGACATATGTTATCCTTTTCAATGAAATCAATCATCGTTGTCTGAGTAACAAAGGTGATATTTTCTCTCTTTTTTGCAATTCTCAGCAGGGTTGCAGTAATCTCCTTGCCGGTTTCATCCTTGTGGTGAAGAATTCTGTTTCTCCTGTGAGCACCCTCACGGGTGTAGTCAAAATCTCCGTCGCCGTCGGTGTCAAATTTTACGCCGAGGTCAACAAGAGTTGATATAACGTCAGTTGAGGATTCAATCATAACCCTAACAGATTCGGGATTGTTTTCGTAATGGCCTGCCTTCATAGTGTCCTCAAAGTAGCAGTTAAAGTCGTTGATGTCCTTTAACACGCACACACCGCCCTGGGCAAGATAGGAGTCGCACTCCTTTAAGTCCTCCTTTGTGATGACAAGTATGTCCTTATCCCTTGGCAGACACAGTGCGGCAAACAAGCCGGCAACACCGCTTCCCACTATTACAACATCTGTTTTTATAAAGTCCTTTATATCCATAATCCTTTTGTGCCTTTAGGCATTCTTCTCCTGCGATTTAGATTATTACCGTTATCTTAAATTTTAAGATATACTTATTCTAATATATAATTTTTCTGTCTGCTTGTCAAGATTGATAAAGAATATATATTATGTTAAAATCAGTCTATACAGTTTATGTGAGGTTAGATATGAACGTTTTTGATTTTGACAACACAATATACGACGGTGAAACGCTGGTGGACTTTATTGTTTACTACATAAAAACCGACCCAAAGATTTGGAAATATGTGCCCAAGCTGCTTTATATCTATTTTAAAGATGCCTGTCATCTGTTTACCGTTGACGAGGCAATAAAGGCATATGCAGGCTTTCTTGAGGGATACTATGTTAAGAAGATTGATACCGCCCAAGAAGATGTCAAAAAATTCTGGGACAAAAATCAGCATAAAATCAAGCCGTGGTATAATGATGTCAGACGTGATGATGATATTATAGTTTCAGGAACAACGGATTTTATACTTGAGGAAATTGCAAAGCGTATAGGCATTAAAAATTATGTTTGCTCCTCCATTGATAAGAATACAGGCAAATTCAAGCGCCTATGCTTTTTGGAAAATAAGGTAAAGCTGTTTTATGAGGCTTATCCCGACGCTCATATTGATAATTTTTATACCGATTCAATGAATGATAAGGCAATGATGGATATTGCCGACCATGTTTATTTTGTAACAGGGGATAAAATCGAAAAAATAAAATAATTTTTCAAGGCAAAAAAATACCATATTATACCTGTGAAAATATCAGTGCAAAAAGGCATAATATACTTGACATTTATATTACAGTGTGTTACTCTTTTGTTACTATTGCCATGTACAATATTTTGCACATATTTTCAAAATATATTGCTATCAACAATATATAGTATGCAAAATAGCAAAATCGTGGTTTTTCAACACAACCCAAAGTGGTTACATTTTGGATAAAATATCACAGATGTGATTTATTTTGACTGCAAATTTTGCTATAATCTTTATTGCCTTAGAGATACATATATATCTTTTAAATACAAATATTATTATCAGAGCCAGAAATATAAAAACAGAAACCTATAAGAGGGGTGAACTGTACTTGGAAAATTTTGTTATTAACGGCGGACACGAGCTTTTCGGCGAGGTTAATATCAGCGGCGCTAAAAATGCGGCTGTTGCAATTATTCCTGCGGCACTGCTGTGTGACGATGTTGTCCGTATAGAAAATATTCCTAATATCAGTGATGTAAGTCTTATTATTCAAATTCTTGACCGTATGGGTGCAGGAATTAAAATGATAAATAAAAATACAATTGAAATTGATTCACGTTCCGTGGTATGCCAGCCGGTGCCCTATGAGCTTGCATCTCATTTCAGGGCAAGCTATTACCTTATTGGTATTATGCTTGGCAGATTTAAAAAGGCTGAGGTTGCAATGCCCGGCGGATGTGATTTTGGTGTAAGGCCTATTGATTTGCACATTAAGGGCTTTCAAATGCTGGGTGCAAAGGTTGAAACAATTAACGGTATGGTTTGCGCCAATGCGGATAAATTAGTGGGCGCGTCCATATATATGGACAATGTGTCCGTCGGTGCAACTATGAATGTTATGCTTGCCGCAGTGCTGGCAAGAGGACTTACCATAATTGAAAATGCCGCCAAGGAGCCACATATTGTTGACCTGGCAAACTTCCTTAACTCAATGGGTGCCGATGTTCGCGGCGCAGGTACGGACGTTATTAAAATCAGAGGCGTTGAAAAGCTCCACGGCTGTACTTATTCAATTATTCCCGACCAGATCGAAGCAGGCACATATATGGTGGCTGCGGCAACCTGCGGCGGTGACGTGCTTGTTAAAAATGTAATTCCAAAGCATTTGGAGTCCATCAGTGCCAAGCTGGAGGAGGCAGGCGCAGAAATCATTGAATATGACGATGCAGTGCGTGTAACGCGCTTTAAGCCCCTTACAAGATGTAATGTTAAAACCATGCCCCATCCGGGCTTTCCGACGGATATGCAGCCGCAGATAGCAGTGCTTTTGTCCTTGGCTAAGGGGACAAGTATGCTTTCCGAAAGCGTGTGGGACAACCGCTTTCAATATGTGGGACAGCTGCTGAGAATGGGTGCCGATATCAAGGTTGACGGTAAGGTGGCTGTTATTGAGGGCGTTGAGTCGCTGACAGGCGTTAAGGTTAAGGCTACCGACCTTCGTGCAGGTGCGGCTATGATTATTGCCGGTCTTGCCGCTGAGGGTGAAACCGTTGTTGAGGATATTCAGTATATCGAGCGCGGATACGAGGATGTTGTGGAAAAGTTCAGCTCCCTTGGTGCAGATATAAGACGTGTAGAGGTTAACGAGCCGGATATTGTGTCCGACGCAGGCTAATTAAAATAATTAAAGCGTATCATCAAGATACGCTTTTTTGTTGATTTTGGAGAAGAATATGTCAAAGGTTTGTCAGCTGTTTTCAGGCAGCAGCGGTAATTCCATACTGATTTCATCAAAGGGACATAATTTTTTGGTGGATATCGGCGTTTCTGCCAAAAGGTGTGAAAATGCTCTTTTAAACATAGGTGTTGACCCCAAAAGCATTGACGCTGTTTTTGTTACTCATGAGCATACCGACCACTGCTCAGGCGTGCGTGTGTTTGCGTCAAGGAACAATGTTCCTGTTTTTGCATCAAAGGTCTGCCTTGAGGAAATGATGCTTTCAGGTACGCTTAATGACAGGGTATCTGCCGGTGCAGTGGAAAATCATATGGAGCTTTGCGGCTTTGATATTATGACCTTTAAGCAGAGCCACGACAGTAAGGACTGTATCGGCTACAGATTTGATTTGCCCGACGGCAGGAGTGTGTCCGTATGCACGGATACAGGCTATATAACGGAAAATGCTAAAGAGGTTTTGCCCAATACGGATTTGATTTTTATTGAGTCAAACCATGAAATATCCATGGTGGAAACAGGTCCGTATCCCTATCCGCTGAAGCAGAGAATATTGGGTGCAAGCGGTCATCTGTCAAACTTTGCCTGCGGCGAGTACATAAAGGAGCTGGCAAAAAGCGGCACAACCCGATTTGTGCTTTCTCATCTCAGCCGTGAAAACAATATGCCCCATATTGCACGCCAAACCGCATTGGCGGCAATGGAGGAAATAGGGCTTAAGGAGGATGCAGATTTCAGGCTGTACGTATCTCCTCCTGAAAATGAGGGCAGGGGAATAGTATTATGATGAATGTTACCGTAATTGCCGTCGGTAAGCTTAAGGAAGGCTACCTGCGTGACGGCTGTAAAGAATATATCAAAAGGCTGGGCGCCTATGCCAAGGTTAATGTTATTGAAATTAACGAGGAAAAATGCAGTGACAACCCATCGGACAGTGAAATAAAAAATGTCATAAAAAAGAGGGGGAAAGGATAATTGCCAAAATCCCCAAGGGCTCGGCAGTAATACCCCTTTGCATTGAGGGTAGGGAATATGACAGTCGTGAATTTTCAGGGCTTATTGAAAATATTTCACTGAGTAATTCACATATATGCTTTGTGATAGGCGGTTCATTTGGACTTGATGACAGCGTAAAGCAAGCGGGCAAAATTAAATTATCCTTCGGCAAAATGACTCTTCCTCATCAGCTTGCAAGAATGGTGCTGCTGGAGCAGATTTACCGTGGCTTTTCAATAATGAACAATTCAAAATATCACAAATAAAAACTGAAAGCGACTTGAATCAGATGTTCAAGCCGCTTTTTTGCTATATTATGTCTGCTAAGGTTTTTGTGGACAGAAAATCCTCGATTAAATCGTCAAGCTCCTTCCACATTTTATATGTTTTGCAGCTGGCAGAGTTGGTGCAAAAATCAGACTCCACGCAGGCTACAGGTGCCAGACTGCCTTCGGCAACACGCAGTATTGATAACAGCGTGTATTCCTCTGGCGGCTTGTTCAGGCGGTAGCCGCCGTTTTTACCTCTGGAGCTTTCTATAATCCCCGCCTTATTCAGTGAGGCAACAATTATCTCCAGATATTTACTGCCCATTCCCTTGTTTTCGGCAATTTCTTTAAGGGATACAGGTCCGTCATTTTGATGCTCTGCAACATAGCTCATAATCATCAGGGCATATCTTCCCTTAGTGGAAATCATCATCACCCTTCACCTCCGAAAAAGGATTTGGCAATCCTAACGCTTTCCATTGCGTCCTTTGCATAATAGTCCGCATTTATCATTTTTGCATATGATTTTGTAAGAACTGCTCCACCCACAAGTACCTTTGCATCGGTGTTTTCGTGGATTAGCCTGATGGTTTTTTCCATATTGGGCACAGTGGTTGTCATAAGGGCGGAAAGGGCAACAAGCCTGCAATTGTTTTTTACTGCCTCCTCCATCACCTTTTCACACTTAACGTCCTTACCTAAATCAATTACATCAAAGCCGTAGTTTGAAAGCAAAACCTTAACAATGTTTTTGCCAATGTCGTGTATGTCACCCTCAACAGTGGCGATGACAATTTTGTTTTCGCTTTTCTTTTCCTGTCCTGTTAAAACAAGATGAGCCTTAATTTCATTAAACGCCTCTTTTGCGGCGTCGGCGCTCATCAGTAGTTGAGGCAGGAAAATTTTGTTTTTCTCAAATCCGTCACCCACCACGTCAAGGGCAGGGATAATATAATCGTTGATTATATCAAGGGGTGCGGTGGCTTTAAGCAGCTCCTTAGCACAGGCACCTGCATCCTCCTTAATGCCCTTAATAATTGCTGTTTTTAAGTCAAAAACGGAAACAGCAGTGGGGGCAGTGCCGGAAACGGTGACAGATTCAATATATTCCGTGCAGTTGTCATCATATCCCATAAGCGCGTTAAAGGAATAATAGGCATTCATCATCGGCTCGCTGAGAGGATTGATTATGCCTGCCGAAAGGCCGTTCTCAAGAGCAAGAGTAAAGAAGGCAGTGTTAATGGCGTCACGCTTAGGCAGACCGAAGCTGATGTTTGATACGCCCAGCACAGTGCCTACGCCAAGCTCGTTTCTGATATATTTAACTGCCTTTAAGGTTTCTATGGCATTGTTCTTATCGGTGGATATGGTCATTGTCAGCGCGTCAACCACAAGGTCCTTTTTGTCAATGCCGTATTCCTGCGCAGTGGCAATAATCTTTTTGGCAATATCAATTCTGCCCTGAGCAGTAGGAGGTATACCGTCTTCGTCAAGGCAAAGGCATACAACAACTCCGCCGTATTTTTTTACAAGAGGGAATATCTCCTTCATTGATGACTGCTTGCCGTTAACCGAATTAACCATAGGCTTGCCGTTATAAATGCGCATTGCGTTTTCAAGTGCTTTGGCATTGGAGGAGTCAAGCTGTAACGGCAGAGGCAGAACGCTTTGCAGATTGTATACTGCGTCGGAAAGCATTTTAACCTCATCTATTTCAGGCAATCCCACATTGACATCAAGTATGTGTGCGCCCTTTTCCTGCTGGGCAAGACCTTCCTTTATTACATAATCTATATCGTTGTTCCTCAGTGCCTCTTTGAAAAGCTTTTTACCCGTGGGATTAATTCTCTCACCGATTACAACAGGCTTTTTGCCTATGGTAACTGCAGTTGAATAGGAGCAAACAACGGTATCACTTTTCTTTTCGGGCAATGAGTCGGGTATATTTTTGCACAGGTTAATCATTTCCCGGATGTGCTTTGGCGTTGTGCCGCAGCATCCGCCTAAATAGGACACGCCTGCTTTTGCTATTTCCAGCATATCCTGTGCAAATTCATCAGGTGAAACGTTGTATACCGTCTGTCCGTCAACCGACTCGGGCAGTCCTGCATTGGGCATTACAATAATAGGCAGAGATGTGCAATTTCTAAGCTCTTTTACAAGGGGTATCATTTGCTTTGGTCCTAATCCGCAGTTTACACCGATTACGTCAACTCCAAGCCCCTCCAGCATAGCACAGGCTGATTTAACATCTCCTCCTGTGAGCAGTCTGCCCTTTTCATCAAAAATCATTGATGCAAAAACAGGCAGATTGCTGTTTTCCTTTGCCGCCAAAACAGCCGCCTTAAGCTCATAGGTGTCGCTCATTGTTTCAATGATAATGACATCTGCGCCGTCCTTACCGGCAACGACTACCTCGGAAAAAAGCTCAACAGCCCTTTCAAAATCCAAGTCGCCCATAGGCTTTAACAGCTTGCCGGTTGGCCCTATGTCAAGGGCAACTCTTCTGCCGGCTTTTTTTGCCAGTGCCACACCTGCTTTTACAAGCTCTGCCACATTGTCATATTTCAGCGAATTTGCGCCGAAGGTGTTGGCAGTGATAAATTCTGCGCCTGCATCTGCATATCCCTTGTGCACAGCAAATACTCTGTCAGGCTGGGTAATATTCAATTGCTCCGGAAGCTCTCCTGCCGAAAGATTCAGCATGCTTCCCATTCCGCCGTCAAAAAATTTAATCATTTTCAATACCAATTATTGCCGTAACTGATTTTGTGGGCACCATCTGATAGGTGTCTGTAAGGGTTAAGCCTATACGCTTTGTCAGCTCCAGCAAATCAAAAATCTTTTTATTTTCCTTTATGTCCAAATCAAAATATCCGGGTGAGTACCTTTGCCTTAAGGTCATACCCTGTTCCCTCAGCTTGTTCTCAAGACTGTCACATACCTCCTCTATCTTGGAGGCCAGGCAGGCTTGAAGTACAGCCGTTTTGGCAATATCAGTGGCACTGTAGGTTCTTAACATTCTGTCACATTCCGTGCCTAAGGTTGCACCGAAAATGCACACTCGGCTGCAACCCTTAATTGTGTCTGCAAGACGTTTGCTGCTGAAGACCGTGTCGCCTATTATAAGGCTGTCATCGGTAACCTTGCAGTCAAATATTCTGTGCAGGGTTTTCGGCTTAACATATCGGTTAACCTCATCACAGCAACTATCTATCAGTGCCAGCAGCCTTTCGTCGTCTGTTTTTGAGGAGGTCCTGAGATAACGTAAAATTTCTGCCCTATTCATTGATAATTGCCGACAGTCCTTCCATAATCTGATGTGCAACATCAGGCTTGTTCATTGTGTAAATATGAATGTTATTAACTCCGTTTGCCATCAGGTCTATTATTTGCTCGGTGGCATAAATAATACCTGCCTGCTTCATAGCCTGTGGATTTTCTCCGAAACGCTCCATAATTTTTTCAAATTTTTTGGGAATGGAGCAGTTTGAAAGCTCGGCACTGCGCTTAATTTGCTTGGCGTTTGTTATGGGCATAATGCCTGCAATAATAGGGACGTTAATTTCCTTTATTGCGCACATTTCACGGAAATTATAAAATGCCTCATTGTCAAAGAACATTTGAGAGGTTAAAAAGTCAAGACCGCAGTCCACCTTTTCTTTAAGATGTGCAATATCCTCAACTCTGCCGGCAGACTCCGGATGAATTTCAGGATAACAGGCACCGCCGATACAAAAATTACCTCTTGATTTTATTTCATTTACAAGCTCATATGCGTGGTGATAATACTGATTTGCACTCATAACAAAATCCTTTGGAATGTCACCCCGCAGTGCAAGTATATTTTCTACACCGTTTTCCTCCAGCTCGTCAAGAACACTGTTGATTTTTTCCTTTGTGGAGGTTAGGCAGGTAAGATGTGAAAGGGGTGTGACACCGCCGTCCTTGATTGCATTTGCAATCTCCGTGGTAAATCCGCTGGTTGTGCCTGCCGCACCGTAGGTTACACTCATAAAGGAGGGCTTGTCCTTAACCATTTCGCTGATAACATTTTTTGTATCAGCAATTCTTGCCCACTCCTTTGGCGGAAAAACCTCAAAGGAAACGGTGACCTTTTTGTTTTTTAATATTTCGCTTACTTTCATTAAGATAAATCCTTTTCAATTTAATATATGATATTATACTACTGCTTTGGTAGGAATTCAAGCAATATTTGCTGTATTGGTACTATTATTATTTTCCATATCCTTTTGAGTACAGCAAATTTCATTTGTTGCCGCAATTGTGGCAAGAGAGTCGCCAAGCTGAGTAAATATTACCGCCAAAAGAGAAATTTCACTGTTGCTTTTGCCCTTTGCAATGGCGCAGGCAAGGGCAGAAACCGTTATATTCATAGAACAGCCGTCCATAATTCACCTCTGTTTTTTGTAAATAATAAATTAGATAATCATATAAAAAAGTGAGAAAAAACGAGAAAAACGAAGAAACCAACCTTTTATATAAAATTATTTTAAAATTTTTGTTGACTATCAAATCCCTCTATGCTATTATATTCACGCACTTAAAAAACGACTGCTTTGCAGTTATCATTAAAATTACGGTTTGGAGGATATTGATTATGTCAACATTTATGCCAAAAGCTGACGAAATCCAGCGCAAGTGGTATGTTATTGACGCTGCTGACAAGCCTCTCGGACGTGTAGCAAGCGAAGCTGCAGTTCTCCTCAGAGGTAAGCATAAGCCAATTTTTATGCCTAATGTTGATTGCGGTGATTTTGTTATTATCATTAACACTGATAAGGCTGTTCTTACAGGCGACAAGCTTAACAAAAAGCTTTATCAGCATCACACAGGTTACATCGGTAACCTTAAGGAAGTTAAATACGGCACTCTTATGAAGGAAAAGAGCGATTTTGCTATGCAGCTTGCTGTTAAGGGAATGGTTCCCGATACCACTCTCGGCAGAAAGCAGCTTACAAGATGCCGCATCTATAAGGGCGCAGACCACAAGCACGAGGCTCAGCAGCCTGAAGCTTGGGAATTTTAAGGGAGGTATCTGAATTATGTACGAAACAAATCCTTATTTCTACGGAACCGGTAGAAGAAAAGAATCTGTAGCTCGTGTACGTGTTTATGCAGGTACCGGCAAAATCACAATTAATGACAGAGACATTGACGATTACTTTGGTCTTGAAACACTTAAGCTCATCGTTCGTCAGCCTCTTAATCTTACAGAAACAACTGAGAAGTTTGACATCGTTTGCCGTGTAAACGGCGGCGGCGTAACAGGTCAGGCAGGCGCAATCCGTCACGGTATTGCAAGAGCTCTTCTTCAGTATGACGAGTCACTCCGTCCTGCACTTAAAAAGGCAGGCTTCCTTACACGTGACCCACGTATGAAGGAGAGAAAAAAGCCGGGTCTCAAAAAAGCACGTCGTGCACCACAGTTCTCAAAGAGATAATCTTACTGTTTACAGGAACGTTCCGTATATACGGAGCGTTCTTTTTTTGCCTGTGGTGCACTCCACGTCGTGCACCTCGCAGGGTGGTACCCTAAAAATCATTCGCATCTAAAGAAGCTCTGATTTTTAGACCACTACTAAGCTCTTATTGCTCCCTTCATCTGCCACTGGCAGCAGTCGCAAACGAGCCAGTTCTCAAAGAGATAATCTTACTGTTTACAGGAACGTTCCGTATATACGGAGC
>CAMBQD010000004.1 GCA_945869905.1 uncultured Clostridia bacterium
CACGTACCTGTTGGCATTATATTTACCTTTGCCGGCCCTGCAATTGCCGCATTTATTATGAAAAAGACAAGGTATCTTGACCTTTTACTCTATCCTTTAAAATCTGTTAAAGGGCTGAAAAAAGCAGACTGAGCTTACAAATAATTAAGGAGTAAATTGCTTTATGACAAGTAACAAAAAAAAGGTTGCCGTGATAACACGCCATGCAGTATCCAATTACGGCTCTGTTTTGCAAAGCTATGCACTGCAAAAAGCAATAGACTCCCTTGGTTATGAATGTGAAATAATTGATTACATAAGAAATGACGAGCATTACAAAAATATTGCAGATACATTGGTGAAAAAATCCTCATGGAACAAAAGCCCTATTACCCGTATGGTGTATAAATCAATACAATCACCTGAATACATACATATGGGCAAGGCATTTGAAAGGTACAGAAACACTTTAATTAAAGCAAGTGATAAAAGATATTCTTCTCTTAAGGAGCTTGAGGATAATCCCCCCGAGGCTGATATATACTGCACAGGCTCAGACCAGGTTTGGGGCACAATAGGGAATGATGACATTGACGGTGCATACTTCCTGACCTTTGCCGGCAAAGGCAAAAAGAAGATATCCTATGCCGCCAGCTTCGGAAAGACAAATACGGCGTCAAATAATGCTGAAAATATAACAGAATGGCTTAGCGGATATGACTGCATAACAGTGCGTGAAAGCAGTGCCGTCAAGCTGATAAATAATTTAGGAATAGAAAATGTTACCCAAGTGCTTGACCCTACTCTTTTGCTTGATAAAGGTCAATGGAGTACACTTATAAAAAAGGACATAAATGATGAATATGTGCTTTTATATCAGCTTCACAGTAATCCCCAAATGGATAACTATGCAAAGGAATTTGCAAAAAAAGCAAATCTTAAGCTGATAAGGATTACTCCCCTTTTTCACAGGATTTTCAAATCAGGCAAAGCGGTATACCTTCCTGATATAAGCACATTTTTATCCTACATAAAAAATGCAAAATATATGATTACCGATTCCTTTCACGGAACGGCATTTGCCATTAACTTTAACACACCGTTTATAGACATACTCCCCGGTGAAACAAAAACAAGAAATCAAAATATTTTGGAGCTGACAGGCC
Organism: uncultured Clostridia bacterium; assembly: GCA_945869905.1. Taxonomy (GTDB): domain Bacteria; phylum Bacillota; class Clostridia; order Oscillospirales; family Acutalibacteraceae; genus Eubacterium_R. The sequence goes on from CAMBQD010000004.1 coordinate 1,146, forward strand.
TTACAGGTCAAATACTGAATGATTACAGTGATTTCAGCTTTATTGACAAAAAGCCGGATTTTACATATGCCAATGAAAAAATATCAGAGCAACGTGTAAAATCCATAAACAAACTAAATGAAATGCTAAATGATTAACGGTGATATAATGACTGTACCAATACTGTTTGATAAAAAAGAAAATTGCTGTGGCTGTGCAGGGTGCCTAAATATCTGCCCTGTCGGTGCCATAACAATGAAATGTGACGAATACGGCTTTGAATATCCCGAAATTTGCGAGGGCATATGTATAAACTGCGGCAGGTGTAAAAGGGTATGTGGATACCAAAATGAAAGCATACTTCATTCACCTATTTTTGCTTATGCCGCAGTGTCAACAAATACAGATGTAATGGACTCTGCCTCCGGCGGTGTGTTTGCCTCGATTTCGGATAAGTTTTTACTGCCGAATGAAAACACAGTTGTCGGTGCGTCACTTGAAAGCATTGACGGAAAAATAACTCCTAAGCATATAGCGGTTCATTCTGCTGAAGGTGTTAAAAAGCTTTGGGGTTCAAAATATGTTCACAGTGACACGTCACAAATTTTTTCAGAAGCGGAAAATCTGCTGAAGAATAATAAAAAGGTATTATTCTCAGGTACACCCTGTCAGGTGGCAGCACTTTATTCCTACCTTGGAAAGGATTATGACAACCTTTATACAATTGACCTAATATGCCACGGCGTTCCAAGCAGGAAAATGTTTGACGATTATTTGAGCTTTATATCCGATAAATACGGCAGGGTTAAGGACTTTGTATTCCGTGATAAAAAGCACGGCTTGGCATTTGTGTCACGTGCCGTTTGTGAAAAAAACGGAAAAGAAAGTGTAAAATATATTCAGTACGGCGAAAACGCATATTATACATATTTTCTTCAGGGAAACACATACAGGGATTGTTGCTACAGCTGTAAATATGCCACTCAAAAACGAGTGGGAGATATTACCATAGGCGACTATTGGGGTATAAAGGCACAGCACCCGGAGCTATTTAACGGTACACACCCCGAGTTTAACGCAGATAAGGGCATTAGTTGTCTGTTAATCAACACACAAAAGGGTGAAAGGCTAATTGACATTTACGGCACGGGGCTAAGCCTTCACAAAAGCACCTTTGAAAAAATAGCCGCAGAAAACAGCCAGTTAAAAATACCCAGCGTTCCAAAGGGTAACAGAGAAGGAATTATGAATGCCTATAAAACAGGCGGATACAGACAGGTTGACCGCATATTTAAAAAGCAGGCAGGTGTATCCGTAATTCTTGCTCATATAAAAGCCAAAACTCCGTTATGGATAAAAAAACTGATAAAAAAATAAAATAGGAATTGATGATAAATGCGAATATTGTATTCTGCTTTTACTGCCTTTCCCAGTGCCGGCTCCGAGGCTCAGTGCGGCTGGGCATGGGCAAATGCCATGAGAAACTATAATGAAGTTTATTTGGTTACTCGTAACGAAGCAAGACAGGATATTGAAAAATATATAAAAGAAAATAATATCAATAACATTAAAGTATTTTACCACGATATACCGTCTGCACTGAACATATACGGCAAAACAGGTAAGCTGTATTTTTTGTATTATTTGATGTGGCAGGCAAGTGTAAAAAACACTGTAAAAAGACTTAACAAAAAATATCACTTTGATTACATACAGCATATAACTCTGGGTGATTTCAGGGTTGTGGGCACTGCTTGGAAAACCGATTCAAAATTTATTTTCGGTCCTGTGGGCGGTGCACAGTTAATGCCAAAGGTATTTGAGCCATACGTAACAGAACATAGAAAAAGTGAAAAGGTCAGAGAGTTTATCAACAAGTTTGTCAAATTCAATCCTTTTTACAGACACGCTCTTAACCACTGTGACCTGATACTCGGTGCCAACAAGGAAACCTGTGAATACTTAAGCAGTATCGTTAAGGACAGGTCAAAGTGCCGTGTTCTGACAGAAAACGGCATAATGGCAGAAAAAATTAACGAACCGCTGTTTGAAAAAAAGGATACAAATGAAGCGGTAAATATTCTTTGGGCAGGACGGCTTATATACAGAAAAGGCTTGGCATTTCTGCTGGAGGCTTTAAGCCGTGTTGATACCGACAGAAAATACCAACTGCTTTTAGTGGGCGACGGACCTGAGCTTGAGGCATTAAAAAAGCTTGCAATAGAATTAGGTATAGACGACAAAGTAACCTTTTACGGTAAAATACCTTATACCGAAATGAAAAAGGTATATTCCGTCAGCGACTTTTTTGTTTTCCCCAGCCTGAGAGAAACCACCGGCACGGTGCTGTTTGAGGCGATGAGCAACGGACTTCCTGTTTTAACCTTTAATCAAAACGGAGCAGATTTGCTTATTGATGAAGGCTGTGGCATAAAGGTTGACATTAACCAAGCCTTAGACCAAATAAAAAATGACTTTGCCTATGGAATAAAGCGTCTTGTTGAAAATGACGAAATGAGGATAGCCCTTGGCAAAGCGGCATACGAAAAAATCCTCAAGGATTTTACTTGGGAAAACAAATGCAAATTATTTGAAGATGAATTTTTAAAGGACATAAAATGAGCAAAACTATTTTCTTTATCACCAATGCCTTGTCAGGCGGCGGTGCGGAAAGGGTAATGAGCAATCTTGCAAATTACCTTACCAACAAGGGCTACACAATAAAATTCATATTGCTTAACGGTGACACGGTTGTTTATCCCCTTGACAGCTCTGTGGAAATCATTGTCAGGACAGATAAAAACGGCAGGGATACCCTTGCTCAAATCAAGTTCATAAGGCAATATATGAAGCAGAATAAAGACGCCCTTTTTGTTTCATTTTTCACTCATCAAAATATTTACACAATTTTGGCGTCCATAGGCATAAGGGCAAGGGTTCTTGTTTCCGAGCGAAATGACCCCAATAATTCCTTTGCACCAAATCTAAAAAAGATAATGGACCCGTTAAGAAAAATACTTTACAAAAATCATCACTGCAAAAAGGTAATTTTCCAGACAAGCGGTGCGGCTGATTATTTCAGCAAAAAAATAAAGAATAAAGGATTGGTTATACCAAATCCCCTGAAAAAAGAACATATCCCTGCCTATTACGGCGACAGAAAAAATACCGTTGTGGCTGTGGGCAGACTCAACTCACAAAAAAATTATCCACTGCTTTTAAAAGCATTTAACAAATTCTCACAGCATCACCCTCAATACAAGCTTGAAATATACGGCGACGGAGTGCTCAGACCTAAGATGGAGGATTTCATTAATCGCAATGACCTTGCGGATAAGGTGGAGCTTTGCGGCTTTTGTCAAAATGTACACGAAAGAATTATTGACGCAGGTATGTACGTTATGTCCTCTGACTTTGAAGGGCTGTCAAATGCCTTGATAGAGGCAATGGCATTGGGACTGCCTGTTATTTCCACCGACCACCCACCGGGCGGTGCAAGGGAATACATAACGGATTATGATAACGGAATTTTAACTCCCGTGGGTGATATTGACGCTTTAGCCGATGCAATGTGCTATGTGGCGGAGCACCCCGATAAAGCAAAGGAAATGGCTAAAAATGCGGCGGCGGTAAGAGATAAGCTTTCCTTTGACGATATATGTAAAAAATGGCAAGCTGTTTTTGACAGCATTCTTCAGTAATACAGAGGTAGAAAAATGCAAAAATTCAACAAAATGGACCCCTCAAAAAAATATTTAATTACAGGTGCGGCAGGCTTTATCGGCTTTCATCTGTCAAAAAAGCTGCTTGAACAGGGTGCTGAGGTTGTGGGAATTGACAATATGAACGATTACTACGACGTAAGGCTTAAGGAGGCACGCCTCGATATCCTGAAAAGATTTGACGGCTTCACCTTTATCAAGGGCAGCATTGCTGACAAGAATCTTGTGCTTGAAATGTTTAATAATCACTGCCCTGACATAGTCGTAAATTTAGCGGCGCAGGCAGGTGTGCGTTATTCCATAACAAATCCGGACTCCTACATTGAGTCAAACATTGTGGGCTTTTTTAATATCCTTGAGGCTTGCAGGCACAATCCTGTGGAGCATTTGCTTTATGCGTCATCATCCTCTGTTTACGGTATGCAGGAAAAAACTCCTTTTTCGGTAACTGATGATGTGTCTCACCCTATCAGCTTATATGCCGCCACAAAAAAATCAAACGAGCTTATGGCATTTACATATTCTCACCTTTACAATATCCCCACAACCGGACTGCGCTTTTTTACCGTATACGGTCCCTTCGGCAGACCCGATATGGCATATTTTGGCTTTACAAACAAAATGATAAAGGGCGAAACGATACAGATTTTCAACAACGGAGATATGAAAAGGGATTTCACATACATTGATGATATTGTACAGGGTGTTGAAAATATGCTTTGCAATCCTCCTTTGGGCAATGACCCTGCCAAGGTGTACAATATCGGCAATAACGAGCCTGAGGATCTGATGAGGTATATTGAAACCTTGGAGAATGCACTTATCCGTGAGGGCATTATTGATAAGCCGGCAAAGAAGGAATTTTTACCAATGCAGCCGGGTGACGTATATCAGACCTATGCAGATGTGTCCGAGCTTATGAACGATTTTGATTTTAAGCCCTCCACATCTATAGAAAAGGGCTTGGGCGAATTTGCCAAGTGGTACAAAGCCTTTTATGTGCAAGGAGGTACCGTATAAATATATGAAAATAATTGATAAAATTTTGAAAAATATTAACACAATTAAATTTTGGAGAAAAAAAGGCGCATTGATAGGAGAAGACTGTGATATTTCCGTTAACGCCTCCTTAGGAAGTGAACCTTATTTAATTACTATAGGAAATCACGTGCGCATTAACTCAGGTGTTAATTTAATCACTCATGACGGAGGGGTATGGGTTTTGCGTGAATTATCTGATGCAGAAAATTCAGAAGATATTGATTTATTTGGTAAAATCAATATAAAAGATAATGTTCATATCGGCACTAATGCTATAATCATGCCGGGAATAACCATCGGAAGCAATTGTATTATAGGATGTGCCGCCATAGTAACCAATGATATACCGGATAATTCAATAGCTGTCGGCACACCGGCTCGAGTTATTGAAACTATTGATGAATATGAAAAAAAACACGTTAATGATTTTATGTATACTAAATCACTAAATGAAAAAGAAAAAAAGAAAGTGTTGTTAGAAACATTTAAACAATAATTTTTCTGAAAGGAAAAACTAATGAAAATTGCAGTTGCAGGCACAGGATATGTAGGACTTTCCATTTCGGTATTGCTGGCTCAAACCAACGAGGTCACTGCCGTTGATATCATACAGGAAAAGGTTGATATGATTAATAGTGGAATCTCTCCTATTGTTGACAGCGAAATCGAAGATTATCTAAAAAATAAAAAGCTGAATTTAACAGCAACTACCGATGCAAAAAGTGCATATAAAGATTCTGAGCTCGTAGTAATTTCCACACCCACAAACTATGATGAAAAGCTGAATTTTTTTGACACATCATCGGTTGAATCCGTAATTGAGCTTGTTATGGAGGTCAATCCAAACGCAATTATGGTGATAAAATCAACCGTTCCTGTGGGATATACTGAAAGCGTCAGAAAAAAATATAACTGTGACAAAATTATGTTTTCACCTGAATTTCTGCGTGAGGGATATGCACTTTATGATAATCTGTATCCGTCCAGAATAATTGTCGGTGCTCCGACGGATATGGAGAAAGATGCACATACATTTGCAAAGCTTTTAAATGATAGTGCGTTAAAGGCTGACGTTCCTGTTTTATTTACAAATCCCACTGAGGCTGAAGCAGTTAAACTGTTCGCCAATACATATCTTGCTTTGCGTGTTGCATATTTTAATGAGCTTGATACCTATGCTGAAATGAGAGGACTTGACACTAAGCAGATTATTGAAGGTGTTTGCCTTGATCCAAGAATAGGCGACCACTACAATAATCCCAGCTTTGGCTATGGCGGGTACTGCCTACCCAAGGACACAAAGCAGTTAAGGGCAAATTTTGCCGATGTACCAAGCAATCTTATCGGTGCAATTGTTGATGCAAACGTAACCAGAAAAGATTTTATTGCAGACAGAATTATTGAAAAAAGCCCAAAAACAGTGGGCATTTACAGGCTTACAATGAAATCAAATTCCGACAATTTCCGCCAATCCTCCGTTCAGGGAGTTATGAAACGCATAAAGGCAAAGGGTATAGAGGTTGTAGTTTATGAGCCTTCACTTAAGGAGGACAGCTTTTTCAACAGCCGTGTTGTCAGAGATTTAGAAGAATTTAAAAAGATATCCGATGTAATTGTTGTAAACCGTTTTAATAGCGAGCTTTTCGATGTTAAATATAAGGTTTATACAAGAGATTTATTTTTCAGAGATTGATTTATCATTGTTTAAAAAGTTTTTTTGGAGTTTTAATATGGAACCATCAATATCAATACCAATAAACAAATACAGCAAAGTCCGACCGGACTGGGTATTTTTTATATATTTTACGGTTATGTTCTGTCTGTATATGAATACGATTATACAGTTTCTTATACAGATGTTTATCATTGCATATGTAATTATAAGAAAATTCAAAGGTATGAAAATCAGTATTAAAAAAGATACCTTAAAAAGCATTTTGTTCTTTTTAGTCTGGTTTGGTGGTTTAACTCTTTTACTGTTTTTGTCAACGAAATTTTGGGCATACAGTTATATAACCGGCTCTAAAACAATGATGGGTGTTTTTCGATGCTTTGGTATAGGACTGGCTATGTTCTTATATGTTGACTCTACAGAAAAAGCACTTTCATTATTACAATCATTTGCTTATGCATCTGTCATACTTGGTATCGTGGCACTTATCACAACACCTATTTCACAATATTTCCAAGCAGGAGAAGAAGGCTTTGGACAGGTCATTGGTCAGCAAAGAAATATTATTGGTGCTATTGCTGCCGGCATGTCGGTTGTTTGTGTATATCTTAAAAGATATACTGACTTCAAGTACGGCAATTATCTTTCTGCTTACTTTGTTATACTTACGGTCATCACCGGTTCAAGAGCTTCAATAATTCAGCTATTGATACTGTTTGTACTGATAGTAATTATCGACAAAGACTTTTTTAAAATGATAACAAAGGCCATTGTTTTTGTTGTCATTGCGGTTATTGTTATCCTGTTGTTGAAAAATGTACCTATATTGTATGAAAATATATGGATTCGATTTGGTGATATGTTTTCTACAATGACCGGTGAAAAAATTGAAGATGCCAGCACACAAGGACGAGAGTTTTACAAGGAAATTGCATTTATAATGTTTAAAGAAAAGCCAATTCTTGGATGGGGACTTGACGGATTTATGTGCTATTTGCGCGATTTCCCATATTACAAAGGCTATACCATTGAAGCAGTATACAGCCATTGTAATTTTTCCGAATTGATGTCTTGTTTAGGAATTGTGGGGTTGCTTATTTGGTATATTCCCACATTCTCAATCCTTATAAAAGGCTTTAAGAACAGAGCATGCCATCCTCTTATTAAGATAATGTTTTTCTGGCTGTTTTCAATGATAATTCTTGACTATGCACGAATCCCTTGGATGTCACATCCCGGCTCATATCAGTATTTTCTTGTATTTATTGCAATAATTTATCTTTCAAATGATGTTAAAAAACAATCTAACACTATAAGCAAACAAGATAAATAATAATGAGTAAAACAGATTTATTAAGGAGCTTTAAATATGGATATTTGTATAGTAACAGTATACAACAATGAAAGTTGCGGAAGCTATTGGCAGGCTTATGCTTTAAAAAATACTATAGAAAAATTAGGACATAAGGTTTTTTTTTATAAAATCGATAAAAAAGGATCCGCTCATTCAATCCCTTTTCACCTTGTTGAGGGTGCCAAGAAACTCATAAAATTTAAATTTGATGATATTTCAATGGGAATAAAAAGTTATAACGGATTTTGCAAAGCACAAAAAGAATTTACTGTTATAAACAAAAATTCTAAGCAAATTGAAAATATTGATTGCTATGTTATTGGTAGTGATACTGTTTGGAATTTAGAAAAGAAAAAATTTTATGATAAAATAAACATTTTTTTCGGTTTAGAATTTGATGAAAAGAAAGTAATTACCTACGCCGCATCTGCTGCAAATACCAAAAAGGAAAAATTTTCAGAAAACAGTAAAATTAAAAACGGAATAAGAAAAATGGCCGATATTTCCGTACGCGATATAAATACATATGAAATTGTTTCAGATGTTTTTGGAATTGAAAGCAAATTAGTATGCGACCCTACCCTTCTTTTGGATAAGGAAGAATATAATGCACTGATTAAGGACAACATTAAATTTGAAAATTCACCTATTCTAATTTATTATTTTGGAGAATTTACAAATGATACAATTGTCAAAATCAAAGAACTTAAAAGCAAAACTGGCAAGCAAATTATTTCACTTGGTAAGTATCGGGCATGGTGTGATATAAATCTGCCCTTTGACCCATATCTTTTTATTCAGTGCTTTAGGGATTGCTCCTTTGTTTTAACAAATACATATCACGGAAGTATTTTTTCATTGATATATCAAAAACAGTTTGCCGACTATGGACAGGAGAAAAAAAAGATTGAATATTTGCTTAGCTCCCTTAAGGCTGAGAAGGCATTTGCCGATTTTGGTGAAGATTTAATACCGTTTTATGATAACAGACTTGATTATTCTGTAATCAACGACGAAATAAATAAACTGAAAAACAGTTCAGAACAATTTTTGAAAAGGAATCTTATTCAAATAAATGAGAAGTAAAAAAGCACTTTATAATACATCAGCATCTATCACCTATGAGGTTATAGCGGTTATATGCGGACTTATTCTGCCAAGACTTATTCTCAGTCACTTCGGCTCAAGCTATAACGGAATTACTACTTCAATCACACAGTTTTTATCATGTGTTGCATTACTTAAAGGAGGAGTCGGAGCAGTTACAAGAGCTTCACTTTATAAGCCTCTTGCTGAAAAAAACACAGAAGAAATAAGTGCTATTGTAAATGCCACATCACGTTTTATGAAAAAAATTGCATTTATTTTTTTAGGTGCAATATTTATTTTTGCAGCTGTTTATCCACTGCTTGTAAAAGAAGAATTTGAATGGCTGTTTTCATTTACACTTGTGCTTATTCTTGGAATAAGCACATTTGTACAATACTATTTTGGGTTAGCATATCAGTTTCTTTTTGAGGCAGATCAATGCCAATATGTACTTATGCTTACTCAAACACTTTCTACTGTTTTAAATACTGTTTTTGCCGCAATATTGATAAATGCCGGAGCCGGAATTCATTTAGTCAAGCTCGGCAGTGCTTTTGCTTTTTCCATAAATCCACTGATAATTTTTGCATATGCAAAACGAAAATACAAAATCGACAAAACAATAAAGCCAAACACTTCTGCAATAGCACAAAGATGGGATGCATTTGCACAATCAGTTGCATACTTTGTACACAACAATACCGATGTTATCGTACTCACTATTTTTACAAACACAAAAGTGGTTTCTGTTTATACAGTTTACAACTATGTTATTTTCAATATCCGAAATGTTATATCGACATTTGTAATGGGTTTTGGTGCCGCATTTGGTAATATGCTTGCCAAGGGCGAACAAAAGCTAATCGAAACCAATTTAAAAATATATGAACTTATCATATTTGGCTTAACCTCTGTAATATACACTACTGCAGGGATTATGATTGTGCCGTTTGCGCTTGTATACACCTCTGGTATTAATGACATAAGCTACGAAAGGCCTCTCTTTGCCCTGCTTATCACAGTTGCCGGAGCCTTCAGTTGCTTTAGAATCCCATATCAGACAATAGTTGAGGCCGCCGGCCATTTCAAGCAAACACGAAACGGTGCAGTAGTCGAGGCAGTACTAAACATTATTATTTCAGTTATTTTTGTTATAAAGTTTGGCTTAATCGGAGTTGCAATAGGAACTCTTGTTGCCACAATCTTTCGTTCCTGTCAATATGCAATATATCTTTCAAAGCATATTGTTAAAAGAAACATTATGATTTATTTTTTCCACATTATAATCAATGCAGCCGTTGCCGCACTTACATTCCTTGTAACAAAATTCTGTTTTACATTTGAAACTCCGGACTTTTTAAAGTGGGCAACAAAAGCAGTTCTGGTTTTCTTAACCTCAGCTGTTATTTCATTGGTTCTACACTTTGTTTTTTACCGAAACGATATAAAAGCATTTATAAATAAATTATTTGCAATGATTAAAAATAAGCGAAAAAAATAATATTACGGTGATTATTATGAAAACATCATTGTTAAAAATAAAAAATAGTTTAAACATTACGGCGCTAATTATGTCTGCCGTAATGTTTTTATGCTCTTTAACCGGAAATTTTGTTGCATTTGCTGCAGAAAACCAACCATATATTATTTCACAGCCAAAATGTATTGATGCCGATGAGGGTGATACCGTTTCGTTTACTGTGGAAGCATTAGGCTCAGACCTTACATACAACTGGCAACACAGTGGAAACGGTGGTTCTTCCTGGACAGACACCCCTCATACAGGACACAATACTCCCACTATGTCCTTTAACGTTAAATCCTTTTCTTATAAAATGCTTTATCGTTGCATAATTACGGACAAAAGCGGAAGTTTTGTAACATCAGATACTTGCAAGGTAACAAATGAAAATGATATTTTAAAAATTGTTTCTCAGACGGAAAATGTATATGCAGACTGCGGTGACGAGGTTTCCTTTTCCGTAAATACTACAGGCACCTTTGTAAGGTACAATTGGCAGATAAGCTATGATAAAGGCAATACATGGAAAACCGCACCATTCACTTCAAGATTGAAAAAAACCTTGAGCTTTACTGCACAGAACGAATATTTCGGATGTATGCTGCGTTGCACAGTAACTGACTATTTTAAAAATTCATTAGTAAGTACGCCGGCATCGCTTATTGAAAAAAATCCAACCAAGGTAGTTCTTATATCTCAACCGGAAAATGCCGAAGGTGAAATCGGTGACACCGTTTCATTTACAGTTATGGTATCAGGTTCAGGCATTACATACAACTGGCAGCATAGCGGAAACGGCGGTTATACTTGGAATGATACTCGTCATAAAGGGCATGATACTGCCACTATGTCCTTTAACGTTAAATCCTTTTCTTATAAAATGCTTTATCGCTGCATAATAACTGATATGTTCGGCAATGTCATAATAACCGATACCGTTACAGCTGTTCACAAATCACAAAAAACTTTTTCAGTATCTTCAACTGATTTTGACACATCTTATTCAAACGGTTCAGAATGTCTTGCCAATGCCAAGGACTTTGTGGACAAATGTGTGCTTACCGATGAAAAAAGCGGAGTAAAAGCAAGTGCGCTTTATAACACAAATTTGCCTGTTGACAGCAACGATTTAATCATTCTTAAAATCACAGCAGTTTCCGACTCTTCCTGCGGAGAGTTAAATTTCAGCATAAATAACGGCGAAATAACAGCAGATTATCCTGTCTATACTCAAAAGGCAGATTATTATATTCCTATAACAAACACGGAAAATATAAATTCTGTTTTAATAACTTTAACCTCTGCATATCAAGAAATAAGTATAACTGATTTTCAAATTGTAAATTTTGGTTTAGCATCAATTTCAAATCTTAAAACAGGTATATATTTAAAGGATAGCACAGAAACACCTTTGGCGGAGGACGACTCTTTTGGAAATCCGTCATCAGCATCTGTATCAGACGGCAAATATCTTTACTCTGTTTATAAAGGAACTCTTACCGTTTACAACATAGAAACAGAAACTCCCAAAACAGTCGCAACTTTAAATAAAATTGGTAACTGCCACGATATAGCCTTTATAAACGGCGGAAAAAGCCTTGTTGTCACATCAAGAGAAAACGGTGCATATTTTATTGATATATCAAATCCACTAAACCCTATAAAGGCATCTGAATATGCCACACTTGAAATGGCTACAGGTCTTGCAACCTGCAAGGAATATGTATTTATCTGCAGCAGATATTTCGGCGTTGAGGTTATCGACGCATCAGATATTTACAATCCAAAATACTATTCTCAGATTTCTAATTTTGAAGAAATGTATGATTGCTGCGTTGATGAAAACTATCTGTATGTTGGTGTCTGGGGACAGAAAAAAATTCAGATTTATGACATATCCGATTTAAGAAATCCAAAATATACCGGCACAATCCTGCTTGACGGAAATGCGGGCGGAATAGATATTAAAGATTCGATACTTTGTGTTGCAACAGGATATCATAACCGAAATGACTCATCAATTCCTACATCAACCGGTTTTGGAATGGGCAACGGAATTGAAATATATGATGTCAGCAACGCAAAAAATCCTGTATGGCTTTCAAGCTGTAAAATAGACGGAAGGTATAAATATACCGGAAATGATTACTGGAAAGTAAAAATCTCCGGCAATTATGCTATTTTTGCAAGCACCTACAACGGTGCATATATCTATGACATATCCACTCCCAATGCCCCTGTACGCATAAATCACATTCCAATTATTATCGAAAAAACATCTCCGAATTATAAGACTTACGCCACAGGCAATTATATTTTTAATTTTGATACAAGCCTTTATAACCAAGCCCCACTGCTTTCAATAGCAACATCTGAAAACAAGCTGTTTTTGGGTGACACCATAACAGGCATATATCAAATCTCTCTTACAGGAGCAAATGCTGAAAATGCACCTACATATACTCTTGCAGGCAGTGATGCCATACCTGTTTCGGTGCCTGCGATTGACGGATATACCTCTTCTATTTACACCCCAGGCTACTCTGTTTACACGGCAAAGGAAGCAAATGGATTAATATATGTGGGTTGTTCCGCAGGTATTCAGGTGCTTAGCAATGACTTAGAGCTATTAACACAGTATAAAACAGATTGCCCTGTAAAAGACATTGTTGTTTCAAAAGACGGAAAATATCTGTATACTGCCGAATGTGAGGCAGGTGTGGGAATATACAGCATAAACAATGAGAATATTGAAAAGCTGAGTACTGCTACAACCTCGAACAAAAGCCTTGCAGATTTTACCGTAACAAGTCTATCCCTTTCCTCAGATGAAAACTTTTTGCTTTGTCAAGCAGGCTTTTCAAGGCTGGGTACAGTTGATGTACGTAATAAAAATACTCCTGTTTTAGCTACACATACTGCGGGCGGAACAATGTATTACCGCAATCTGTGTCCTGGCTTAATTGACGACAAATACAATGCTGTAGCCGATTCAGGAAAGCTTACACTTTACAGTGAAGGCTTGTCGGCACTTGAAAAAAGCATTCAGCTTACTAATACAGTATCATCTGAAACAAACGGTATGACTGCACACGGCAGTAATATAATTTCTGTTTACTCCAACGGATATATTTACTTCAATCCTGAAACAGAAACATCTTCGCTTAAAACACTGACAGTTCATAAAATTAAAGGCGTTATCCTTAAAGGCAAGCCTTCCGCATACGGTAATATAATGGTAGTTTCCAACTGCCCTAACGGTGAATTTACGATAGTTGACATCAGCGATATTGATAATCCTGTGCTTATTGCAAACGTAAAAACAGAAAATACAAGTCTGGACATTGCGTCCATTACAGATAACTGTATCCTCATTCCTATGAGAAACAGCGGACTGTTGAAGCTTAATAAGGAAGTATAATATGAAAGATTACAGTATTGCAGAACGAATTTTTTATTCAATCAGGGGTAATGTAAAAGCACTTTTTACTGAACGTCTGATTATTCCGTTAGCTGTCAGTTTTGC
>CAMBQD010000005.1 GCA_945869905.1 uncultured Clostridia bacterium
GGAAACGCTGTTTGCCGCTAAGGAAGCGTCCTTTGTTGTGGAGCTGTCAGATGAAAATACCTTTGACGGTATAACACTGGGTACCACCAACGATAACGGCATATTTATTATTGACGGCGTTGTGCAAACGGTTGACGAGCTTATTGATGCTTGGACAGGCAAGCTTGAAAAGGTATTTGCCACCGATTCAGGCAAAAAGGCAAATATGCCATATGACGTACCGCTTTACAAGGAGCGTTCAATCTTTGTTGCAAAAAACAAGATTGCAAGGCCAAAGGTATTTATCCCCGCGTTCCCCGGCACCAACTGTGAAATCGACACGGCAAGAGCCTTTGAAAAGGCAGGTGCAGAGACGTCAATCCTTGTTGTCAACAACCTTTCATCATCCGCCATCAACGAAACCATTGACAAAATGGTAAAGGAAATTGAGTCCTCACAGATTATTATGCTGCCCGGCGGCTTCAGCGGCGGTGATGAGCCTGAGGGCTCAGGCAAATTCATTGCCACCACCTTTAGAAATCCAAGAGTTAAGGAGGCTGTTACCAAGCTCCTTAACTGCCGTGACGGCTTAATGCTGGGTATATGCAATGGCTTCCAGGCGCTTATCAAGCTGGGACTTGTGCCTTACGGAGAAATCAGAGAAATTAAGGAAACCGACCCAACCCTTACCTTTAACACCATTGGCAGACATATTTCTTCAATTGCTTACACAAGGGTATCAAGCGTTAAATCACCTTGGTTCAGCAGTGTAAATGCAGGCGACGTTTTTGCAGTACCAATCAGCCACGGCGAAGGCAGATTTGTTGCAAACGATGATGTTATGAAAAAGCTTATAGATAACGGTCAGGTAGCTACACAGTATGTAAATCTTGACGGCGTTCCCGTAAGCGATATGCCATTTAATCCCAACGGCTCTGTATGTGCCGTGGAGGGTATCACCTCTCCCGACGGCAGAGTATTGGGCAAAATGGGCCACTGTGAGCGTAAGGGCAACAATCTTTATGCTAATGTCCCGTTTGAAAAGGATATGAAAATCTTTGAAAGCGGCATAAACTACTTTAAGTAATAGTAATAATGAGGAGTAATAATAATGGATATTGTATGCTTAGACCTTGAGGGTGTATTGGTTCCTGAAATTTGGATTGCATTTGCCGAGGAAACAAATATTCCCGAGCTTAAAAAGACTACGAGAGATGAGCCCGATTACGATAAGCTTATGAATTATCGTATCGGTATTTTAAAGGAGCACGGACTTGGATTAAAGGAAATTCAGGAAACAATTTCTAAAATCGACCCAATGCCGGGTGCAAAGGAATTTTTAGACGAGCTTCGTTCAATCACACAAGTAATTATTATCAGTGACACATTTTCACAGTTTGCAGGTCCGCTTATGAAAAAGCTTGGCTATCCCACAATATTCTGCAACACACTTGAGGTTGCCGAGGATGGCGAAATCACAGGCTTTAAAATGCGTTGTGAAAAATCAAAGTTCACTACTGTTAAAGCACTTCAGGCAATGGGCTTTAACACAATCGCAAGCGGCGACAGCCATAACGATTTAGGTATGATTGAGGCTTCTAAGGCAGGCTTCTTATTCCGTAGCACAGAGCAGATTAAGGCTGATTATCCGCAATACAAGGCTTTTGAGGAATATGACGACCTTCTAAACGCTATTAAAGAGGTACTTGACTGAAAGCAAAACAAAACTAATCAGCAAAGGAGATAAAAATGAATTTAGACAGCATTTGCGTTCAAGGCGGATATGAGCCTAAAAACGGCGAGCCGAGAGTTATTCCCATTGTACAAAGCACAACCTACAAATATGACAGCAGTGAGGAAATGGGTGATTTATTTGATTTGAAAAAATCAGGATATTTTTATTCACGTCTGCAAAACCCCACCTGCGATTACGCCGCACAGAAAATCGCAATGCTTGAGGGTGGTGTGGCAGGTATGCTCACATCAAGCGGTCAAGCTGCCAATTTTTATGCGATATTCAATATTGCACAGGCAGGTGACCATATTGTTTCCTCCTCAGCAATTTACGGCGGAACATTTAACCTTTTCAATGTTACAATGCGCAAGCTGGGAATTGATTTTACCTTCGTCAGCCCACAGGCAGGCGAGGAGGAAATTCAGGCGGCATTTAAGCCTAACACCAAGGCAGTGTTCGGCGAAACAATTTCAAATCCCAGCCTTGATATACTTGACATAGAAAAATTTGCAAAAATTGCTCACGCAAACGGCGTTCCTCTTATTATTGACAACACCTTTGCCACACCGATTAACTGCCGTCCCTTTGAGTTTGGATGTGACATTGTTACACATTCCACCACAAAATATATGGAGGGTCACGCCTCTACAATAGGCGGTGCAATCGTGGATTCGGGCAATTTTGACTGGACCCAAAACGATAAATTCCCGGGACTGACAACTCCTGACGACAGCTATCACGGTATCACCTACGCTGAAGCCTTCGGCAAGGGGGCATATATCACAAAGGCAACCGTTCAGCTTATGCGTGATTTGGGCTCAATTCCTGCTCCGCAGAACGCATTTTTGCTTAATGTTGGGCTGGAAACACTGCACCTGAGAATGCAAAGGCATTGTGAAAATGCAAAAAAGGTTGCAGAATATTTGAAAAACAATAACAAAATCAACTGGGTAAAATGTGCTATGCTTGAGGATGATGAGCAGTATGCACTTGCCCAAAAATATATGCCAAAGGGCACCTGCGGTGTAGTTTCCTTTGGTATTAAGGGCGGCAGAGAGGCCGCCACAGTGTTTATGGATTCGTTAAAGCTTGCGGCAATTGTTACTCACGTTGCCGACGCACGCACCTGCTGCCTGCATCCTGCTTCCACTACACACCGTCAGCTTACCGATGAGCAGTTGGAGGAGTGCGGCGTAAGCCCTGACCTTGTCCGTTTCAGCGTTGGTATTGAGGACGCAGAAGACATTATTGCCGACATTCAGCAGGCACTTGACAAAATATGAGTCAGGAAAATACACACAGCCATAACCACGACCATAAACACACAAAGGAGGTATCCAACAGGCTTGCCCGTGCCATCGGTCATTTGCAAAAGGTTAAGCAGATGGTGGACAGCGGAGAGGATTGCTCTGAGGTGCTTATTCAACTGGCGGCAGTAAAATCCGCCATAAACAACACCGGCAAGCTGATACTTAAGGACCACCTTGAACACTGTATTGTTCACGCAGTTAAGGACGGCGACGAGGAAATGCTGGAGGAGCTAAACGCCGCCATTGACAAGTTTATAAAATAAAATAATGCACTGTCTGTTTTGTTACAGGCAGTGCTTTTTTTGGCTTTTTTGGTGATAATAGACAATTTAAAGTAACAAAGTTTGGTAATTTTCACAACTGCTGTAATATTGCAATTTCTTTTCAAAAAGTATATAATTTATATACTAATAGTTATTTTTAAAATAGGCATATTAGATTTATTTGTTTATGGTTGTTATTTAAAAAAGGAGAAAAAGTATGAAAAAATCCAAGCTGAGAAAAAGAATAATAAGCATTATTCTTGCAGTCCTTATGGCGTTCACCGGTCTGCTTCCTGCCACTGCTGCCTTTGCAGCTGACGGCGTTGAGGGCTATTACGACATTGAGCTTTTCTATAAGGAATCAGGCACAATAGTTCCAACCTTCGCAGAGGACGGCGAAAGCAAGTATATTGAGTATATGAAAGAGGGTCAGGAGCTGGAGCTTACATGGAATCCTATTGATACAGAGCTTCCTAACAACTACAAAATCAAGTGGTACAGCGAAACTCCTACTCTTGTTGATGTAACACAAGAGGGTGTAGTTAAAGCCTTTGACTCATCAAAGGGTGCAGTTATCCACACCTGGATTGATAACGAGGTTAGGTCTATCCCACTTGTAGGCAACATTATTGCTTCTGCCATAGAGAAGGCGTTGTTTAATGACAAGGTTAATGTTGACACAATGGATACAGAGGAAATCGTTACTATCGTTGAGGATTTGTTTGGCTCGGATTCAATCCTTGCTCAGTTCATTGAGTCATACAAGGGCGAGCTTATCGACTCCTTAAGGTATTACCTTGACAATATTAACTCAAATATTCATGTTCAGCTTTACAGCTCAGACGGAACACTTCTTGATGACGACTACGTTCAAATCTGCGTGCTTAAAAACGATGAGTGGTACGCAAACTTCCTTCCAAACGGAACACATATAACAAATAAATCACAGATAAATACCACCGTTGCAAAGGGCTCAACCGTACAGCTTCAGGCAGTAACAACTCCTGTTAGGCTTAAATACGGCGTAGTATATTCCGTTAAAAGCTCATCGGTTTTTGACAAGGGCAAGGTAATTGCAACTGTAAACGACAGCGGTCTTGTTACATTTAAAAATACCGGCAAGGTAACGATTATGGTATCCCCGGATACCGAGCAGGTAATTCAGGGCATACTCAAGCTTGTTAACTACTTCTATCAGCTTGATAACACAGGCACAATCAATACCGACAAGATTGCAGGTATTTTGATTGACTATGTGGGCATTGATATGAACAGAACGGTGCTGGCTGCTATTCTTGATGTATGCTTTGCAGTTAAGGATATTGTAGGTGATACAGCAGACCCGGTTCAGCTTACTGCAACAGCTGTTGAGGTTATAGGTAACCTTGTTCTTCAGTTTGTATATAACGACACTATAACCTTTGAGGTTGTTGAGGCTCAGCCCCTTACGGATTTTAACATTACAGGTCCTGAAAAGGTACAGGAGGGTGCACAAATTCAGCTTACCGTTACCGATATTGTACCTACCGTAGGTGACACAACCGATATTACCTGGACTTCATCTGACCCGTCAATTGCCAGCGTTGACCCGGAAACAGGTATTGTTACCGGCAGAGATGCAGGCGGCTCACTGGGCAGCCTTTCAAGTCAGAAATGCACAATTTATGCAACCTCTGCGGCAAACAATGTTACAAAATCCTTTGAAATAACAGTAACCGGAAAAACAGGTAAATACCTGTCTGATGTTGAAATAACAGGTGACAACTATCTTGAAATGGGCGAGGAAACCGATTTTAACTATTCGGTATTTCCAAAGCGTGTTGCCGAGTCCGATAATCTGTACATAAGCTGGGGTATTCAGGACGGCACCGATGAGGAGGGTAACCCCACATACGTATGGGCCGACAGCGAAAATCCTGCGACAGACGGAATAGGTCAGATTGACTCAAGAGGACATTATGTTGTTGTGGACGGCGGACAGTGCACCATTGCAGTAAAAGCCACCACGGGATACTGGGTTACAACCGACAGATTTTACGAGATTTCATCATATATCGGAACTCTTGATGTTACAAACGGCATTCCTATTGACGATATTGTTGTTACCGTAACCGACAAAACAGGCGACGCAACTGCGTCACTTAAATCAATAAAAACAGTTACCATCAACGGAGAGGTGACAACATATGCCACTGTACACGCAGGTGGTGCATACAACGGTGCAGGTGCAAAGCTAACGGCTGCCATCACTCCCGATAACGCATCAAACAAGGAGCTGAGGTGGGTTGTTGATAATTCAAATTATCAGGGAACGGTAAGTGAGGATACCCACAATATAGCCGTTAAGCAAAAGCCTGCTCACGAATCAGCTGACACCTTTAATGTTTATGCCACCTCTGAGGACGGACGCGTAAGGTCAAACGTAGTTACTGTTTGTGTTACAAAAAATTATGTTACATCAAACACCATTGACCAAGAGTCAATCAGCATTACAAACGGTAAAACCGCAGACGCTACACACTCAATCACCTTTGACGGCTCCGACGCAACATACGGCGCCTGCCACAAATGTAACTGGTACTCCAGTGACGAGGGCGTGTTCACTGTTCAGCCAAAGAACAATGATAACCGCGACGCCACACTGACTGCTGTTGACGTAGGTACGGCTACACTTTACTGTGTATCTGCCGACGGCGGTATTGTGGACACCTGTGAGGTAACGGTTTATCCGGACAAATCAAGACTTCAGGAAATTGTTAAGCTCTGCGACAGAACAATTGTAAAAAGAACTGCCGAAAACAAGTCGCTTTACACCGATTATATGAAAAAGCTTGATTTGGCATACTACGTTCTTTATGACGAGCCAATGGCATCACAGAGTGCCTGCGACACTTACGCAGACGAACTCCTTTACGCATTCTACAAGGTAGGCGGATTTATCGGCGTTGCAGGAGTGAATATTTTAGCAAATGACAAAACACCCCTTGAAAATGACCATATTACAGTAAAGGTCGGCTCCACAACCAGCTATAAAAAATACAGCTATGATTTTGCTTATGAGGTACTGCCGGCAAAGGCAATGTACAGCGATATCCAGTGGACATCGTCAAACAGCAATATCAGCGTTGACAAAAACGGTAAATGCACACCCGTTACAAATGACCCATGCTCTGCAATAATCACCTGTACGGTAACAGACTATATGGGTGTTGAAACAAGCGACAGCGTATTCCTTACCTTTGCAAGAGTTTTAGCAACAGGCGTTTCGCTGAATACCAACAAAATAGAAGGCGGACTTATAGGAGAAACACAGACCTTAACCGCCACCGTTACACCAAAGGGAACGGTTGGTATCGGTGCAAGCTGTACTGACGTATACTGGTCATCAAGCAATGAAAGCATTGCAACGGTTGACCAATCCGGAACCGTTACATTTGTTGCCGGCGGTGACTGCGTAATCACCTGTACAACATATGACGGCGGTTACACGGCTACGTGCAATGTTAACGTAGTTACAAACTACACCGCATTGGAGCTGCTTGTTGCACAGTACAACGACCTTTCACTTAACGAAACAAGCTACTTCCCTGACACCTGGAGCGTATATTCAAGCGCTATGACAAAGGCACAGAATATCCTTGACAGGCGCACCTCCTCTCAGTCAGAGGTTGATGCAATGGTAGCAGAGCTTGAGGCTGCATATAACGGTCTTGAAAAATATAATTATATCCAAAAAATTGAGCTTTACCTGGACGGTGAACAGACTCAGGAATTTTATCAATACGACTTAAGCCTTTTGAAAGAGGGTATCAAATACCAGAATGCCGTACTTGATTTGAATGTAAGACTTTATCCAAACAACGGCTCCTACGAAACAGTTGAATGGACATCGTCCACAACGGATATCTCCGTAACGGCTGACGGTAAATGCTCACCTACAATCAATGGTTCCTGCTACGGCAGTATTACCTGTACGGTAACAGACCATTTCGGCAATATATTTACAGATTCCGTTTGGGTATCCTTTGCACGTTATCCGGTAACAAAGCTGGAGCTTTCACAGACAAATATTTCAGGCAATATCGGCACAACATATAAATTAGGCTGTACCGTTTATCCTGAGGGTACATCTGCTCTGCATATCGGTGCCGCCAGCATAAAGGATTACTATTGGGAGTCAGATGACGAAAGCGTTGCAACAGTTGCTCAGGACGGCACGGTTACATTTGTGGGCGCAGGCTCAACAATTGTTCGTGCAGTATCCTACGACGGCGGTATATCCGCAGAATGTGTTGTTTCCTGCGAGGGTGACAGAAGTGCACTGAGGGCTGCTCTTGAAGAATACAAGGATGTTGATTACACCCAGTATGAATACAGCTTCGGTACAAAATTCCTTGAGGCGTATGAAAACGGACAGCGTATAATGACAGACGTTGCCGTATCTCAGGAGGAAATTGATGCAGCTGCCGACGAGTTGGTATTTGCATATGAAACAATGCTAAAATACCCCTTCGTAAAGGTTGAGAGCATTAACGTTAATTACACAACCTACAAAAAGGCAACCGCAATAAGCTCACCAAGTGCCGTAACAAGCGGTTCGGTAACATCAAATGACGCACTTTCAATCAACCTTTCAAGCAAATACGCCGGCAACAACAGCTATAACAGCGTAACACTTACTCCGTCTGCTTATCCGGCTAACGCAATGTACAAGTCAATTAGCTGGAGTGTTGATTCAAGTCATCAGATGGATGCCTCCACCGGCGACGGAACAATTACACTTAATCCGTCAAAGAATGACGGTGCATGGGCTATCGTTACCGTAACATTTACAGACCAGTATGACAGAACATACACAAGAACATTATCTGTAGTAATGGCAGACAACACGGTATCAAGCTTTGATATCACCGAATCCTCCGATACAATTTATGCTACTGCACAGAGCAAGCAGATTGCATACTCGGTTTCAGGCGGTGTATTCCAAACAATTAACTGGTCATCATCTAACGAGAGCGCGGTAACCGTTAACCAGAGCGGTGTTATCACTCCGGTAGATACAGGTGAGGCAACCATTACAGGTAAAACCCTTGACGGCGGTATAACCGATACAATTAAAATTACGGTAGTAACCGACTTCAGCACCCTTGCCGCTAAGCAGAGTGAATACTTTAACCTTATTGAAGACGTTAAGGATTCATACACCTATACTCAGGAATCACTTGATGTTTTATCTCAGGTTGTATCCGAGGCACGGACAATGGTTAACGAGGGCAAGGCAACTCAGGCTGAGGTTAACGAAATGATTACAAGGCTTGACAACGCCCGCAACTCTTTGGTTGAATATGTGGCAACTCAGGGCGTATCCGTTGGATTTGAGGAGGACGTTAACGTAAGTCTTGTTCAGGAGGGCTTCATCCGTTTCCACAACACCCTTTCCATTAACGGCAAGAGCGTTATTATGATACCGAAGGTTGAACCTGAAAACTCAATTTACACATCAATTGAGTGGACATCATCCAACCCCAACATAACATTTGATGAAAACGGTGTGCTTACCTGCAATACTGCAACGGCAAGCGTAACACTGGTAACCTGTACTGTTAAGAATGTATTTAACAAGGAATTTACCGCCAGTGCATATGTATCCTTTGTAAGAGCTGCCGCAACGGGAATCAGCTTTGACAAGGAAATGGTATTCGGCGCACCTGCGCAGACGGTTAAACTTTCACCTACAATTGCCAACTCCAGCAACACCTCCTCATCAATGATGATTGTTAAGGAATGTATTTATTCATCAGATAACGAAGGCGTTGCCACTGTTGACGAAAACGGCGTTGTAACCTTTATTACTCAGGGTGAGGCAACCATCACCGCCATAACCAAGGACGGCGGCTACTCCGCAACAATAAAGGCATATACCACTTGGGATACAACAGCGCTTAAGGCTGCCATAGATGCCGCATCTGCCATAAACTATATGGACTATGCTTTCACCTACGGTAAGGCATTTAAGACGGCGTATGACAACGCAAACACGGTATACAACAACATATACTCAAGTCAGGATGAAATTGATGACGCCTGCAAAGCCCTTACAGAAGCAACCTCCGCCCTTGAGGGCCACGAGTTTGTTGCACCTGTAATTACCGTTTCACAAAACGGTGAGGCATTGGCAAGCGGAGGATATATCGGCACTGACGATACAGGCAAGGCTGTAATTGATATTTCTCTTAACGAAGGTGCAGAGGTTAAGGCAATAGAAATTACACCTTCAGAGGAAAACGGACTGACCGCACAGGCAGGCTCAAATCAGGTAACAATCAACAAAACTGCTGAAAACGGCTCCTTTACTCTTACAGTTAAGGCTATTGATATGTATGACAGAGAAACCGTAAGCACCTATACATTTAATGTTATTGAAACACCTGTTCCTGCAACATCAATTGCTCTGACTGCCGACGGCGAGCTTGTAACAGAGCCGATTGTACATTCCTGCGGCGGCAGATACACAAATTTTGCAGGAATTCAGCTGGGATATATTCCAACACCTGAAAATGCAAATTCAATAACCGGTGTAAGCTACGATTCATCTGCATCAAACTATATTAAGGTTGATAACGGCTTGATTGAGCTGACAACCTTAGGTAAATTAAGGGACTCAAATACAGCAACCATAACCTGTACCGTAACAAATATTGACGGCTCCACTGCCAGCGCAAGCATATCCGTTACAATAACCAGGGCATAAGGAGGGATAATATGAATACCAAGGCAAAAAAGCTTTTATCCCTTCTGCTGTCTGTAGCAATACTGCTGGGCTGTTTTAGCGTTTGCTTTACAGCCTTTGCGGCTGTTGCCGTAAGCGAAGCAAATTTCCCCGACCCTGTATTTCGTCAGATTATTACAGATAAATACGGAACGGAAATCGATAACACAGAAATAAAGGATACCACGGTGCTTTCCCTTTCCGGCAGAATTGACGCCGACCAGACTATTAAAAATCTAAAGGGAATAGAGGTTTTTGCAGACTCTCTTATGGTGCTCAGGTGCGGCGGTATAGGGCTTGAGGAATTAGATGTTTCCGAGCTTTCAAGCCTTACCTCCCTTTCCTGTCAGGGCAATAATTTGACAAGCCTTGATGTGTCTGCCAACACAAATCTCATCACCCTTAACTGCTCTGATAACGCAAATATGACAAGCCTTACAATAGGTGAGCTTTACGATTTGCAAACACTTCACTGCTATGCAAACTCGCTGACCGAGATTGATGTGTCACAGGCACCCAATCTTATTGATTTCAGGTGTGACCAAAACGAGCTTACATCACTGGACGTTTCAAACAATGTGCTTTTGGAGGAATTCACCTGCTCAATGAATCATTTGGCGTCCCTTGATTTAAGCAAAAACACTGCACTCGGCGCAGTTGTTACACCGTCAATAGGTGACCAAACAACCACTGCAAAGGCTCAAATCAGCGGCATTGAAATCAGCATACCCTATGCAGTTGATAACGAAGCCTGCGTTACCTCATCATCATTAGGTGATGAAGGCGAAACCGCCTATGGCAGCTCTCATTTTTGGGCACAGGACGTAACAGAGCTTGAAAACGGTATTGATTATACATACTCCGTTTCCCTGGAAAACAGTCAGGATATGACGGTTCATATTGATGTCACAAGGGATTTTTATCAGGTTAGGTATTATACGGACAGCAGTATGCAGCAAATGCTTACAAGAAAGTTTGTTACAGCCAACGCAAATGCAAGCAATCCTATTTTCACTCCGCCGGAGCCATGTATGGTAGCAGACTCCTGGAGTGATGACCTTACAAGCATAACGGCTGATAAGGATGTTTACGCAACCTGGAGTATTAAACATTCCCATGCGGTATCAGCATTCCAAAACGGCGTTGCAACAATAACCTGTCCAAAATGCGGCGACAGCTACACAGTGGTATTTAAGGACTGCATAAATTCAAAATCAACAGACAGTAACTACTGTGAATATCTTGACGTTGTTAAGGACGGATGGATAAATGCAAAGGATTTTGCAAAGCTTGAAAAAATGTTTTAACGGCAAATAATTACAAAAAACCGGAATGAGTTAATTCTCATTCCGGTTTTCTTTTTTCATATTATTCCAAATTTCCCGTAAGCAGCATTATTGCCGTTAATGCCGCAACAGGAGCCGTTTGAGTGCGCAAAATTCTTTTGCCCAAGGTGGCGACGGCTCCGCCGTTTGCCTTTATCAGCTCCACCTCGTCCTTTTCAAAGCCGCCCTCGGGGCCGATATATATTGATACAGTCTTTATTTCACTGCTGACCAGACTGCGTATCGGCTCCCCGCCGCCCTCATAAAAAATGATTTTCAGCCGGCTGTCATCCTTCTTTACTGCGTTTGACAGAGTTTCCATAGGCGATATCTCCGGCACTATACCTCTGCCGCTTTGCTGTGCCGCCTCTAAGGCTATTTTCTGATACCTTGCCTGCTTTTTCCCGGCAGACTTATCATCAGGTCTGCTGACGGACCTGTGGGTCAGCACAGGCACAACCCTGCTTATTCCCAGCTCTGTGCATTTTTGGATAATGTCCTCTGTTTTGTCGCCCTTTGGCACACCCTGATAAAGAGTTACCCTTACGTCAGGCTCGCTGTTATTGGCCTGCTTATAGCACGCCGTCAGCGTAACAAGATTTGAGTCAATTTTATCAATAATACAGCCGTAATCACTGCCGTCACCACAGGTAAGTGTAAGCATATCACCCACCCTCATACGCAGTGACCTTGCAATATGACGGGACTGCTCCTCATCTAAAGCAAATGTGCCTTCAGGTACAAAATCAACAAATAATTTCTGCATAACTACTCCTAAAGATTATTTCTTGCCCAGTGGAAAAGATACTGCTGAGCTATGCCCTCTATACCCTTAAAGCACTCCGGCAGACCGTTAGGATAATATTCCATTACCCTTTTCATCCACACATCAACAGGAAATGCGTCATAAAAACCAAAGCCGAAAAGAAGAGCACAGTTTGCAACCTTTATTCCCACTCCGTAAATATTTAACAGCTCCTTCCTTGCGTCTTCAAGAGGAAGAGCCTTTATTTTTTCAAAATCAATTTTTCCGCCTGCTACGTCCTTTGCAAGCCTTTCAAGGTACTTTGCACGGTAGCCTGTGCCCAGTGCCTCAAAATCCTCCACAGAGAGGCTGCTGAGCCTTTGAGCCGTGGGAAAGGTATAATAACCCCCCTGCACCTCGTCACCGTAGGCTCTGCAAAGCCTGTCGATAATTCCCTTAATTCTTTTAATGTTGTTCTGCTGGCTTATTACAAAGGTGCAAAGAGCCTCCCAGCTGTCCTGATTAAGTATGCGTATGCCGTAATAGCGGTCAACGGTGGGGGCAAGCAGGCTGTCCTGCTTAAGCCTGTTGCAGATTTCAACATAATCCCTGTCAAAATCAAAATATCCGCGCCAAATATTTTCGTAATTTTCCTTTGTGGTGTTTTTAAGGATAACGGTGTCGCCGTTTTTAATAATGTTTAAAAATACTCCCTTTGCCACTCCGCTCCAGCTGCCGTCCCTTTGCTTTTCCCAACGAAATGCCTGACCGCAGTCAAGAGTCAAATCAAGGTCAAGGCATTTAACATTTTCAAGAACCACATCGCCCTGTATAAATTTAACGTCCATAGTCTATTTTCTCCTATCAACATCTTACAGAGAGTATAACATTTTTTTGTCAAGAGTGAAAGTAAAAAAGAGCAATTTATACAAAAAATTATGTCAATTCTGTAACCTTTAAAAATGTTGAAAACTTTGTGTAAATTTATGAAATCTGAAAATTTTTAGTTTTAAATCAAGTTTTCAACATAAAAATTCCACTAAATAAAGGGGAAATATACATAGTTTTTAACATTTTCCACATAGTTTTCCACAATGGTGTTTTCACAGTGTAAATATACTTTTGGTTATTACAACGGGTATGTCAAGTAAAATTTTTTGAAATATTTCACAAATTTCGACAAAAAGAATTTGGTATATTTGCCACCCAAATCTCCTACACTAATTGTATAAAATTGAAAGGAAAAACTAAAAATGATAAAGGGAGTTAACAAGCAGATTTTGGAAGTGACAAATACCGAAAATCCGTATTTTGAAAAAATTATTTTTTTTGTTAAGCCTGAATATAAAAACGAGGACAGGAAAAAACTACAAAAGGAGGCAGAGGCACTGGCAACAATTGCCCAAAAGCCTCCCAAAACAAAAGTGAGCAAAAAAAGAATTATCCGCATAGTTCTTAACTCTGCACTTTTTACAATGGCAGGGGTTGCCCTGTCCTTCATTATCAATACATTTATGTAGTCATAAAGGGTGATTAAAATGACAGTATACAAAGCATTCAGAAATTTTATTGCCGTTACGGTGGCACTGGCTGTGCTGATTGGGGGTGCGGCAATAGGAGGAATCGCTTACCTTGCAATAACCGATAGGCAGCAAACCTCCTATGCGGTGTCAAAGCTTGGCTCCAGCGGAGAAGAGGTTAAATCCATTCAGCGAAAGCTGTCCTCCTTGGGATATTACAAGGGCTCTGTTGACGGTATTTACGGACAGGCGACGAAATCAGCCGTAACCTCATTTCAGCGCAACTGCGGTATTACTGCAGACGGAATTTGCGGAAAGCAAACCCTGCTGTATCTCGGACTGAGCGGAAGCAGTACCTCCAACAGTACCGGCTACTCCGACTCCGATGTGGAGCTTTTGGCAAAGGTTATCAGCGCAGAAGCAAGGGGGGAAAGCTACGAAGGACAGGTGGCAGTGGGCGCAGTAATACTAAACAGAGTTAAGCATCCCTCATTCCCTGATTCTATCAGCGGAGTTGTTTATCAAAACGGTGCCTTTTCCTGTGTAAACGATTCAAACTGGTATGCCGCGGTGGCAGACTCGGCAAGGCGTGCGGCAATAGACGCAATCAACGGCTGGGACCCCTCAGGCGGAGCAATCTATTATTTCAATGCCGGCAAAACAAACGACGCCTATATGCACTCCCGTCCGGTAGTAAAGGTTATAGGAAACCATAAATTCTGTATGTAAAAAGGGCTTGGAGATTAAATCTCCAAGCCTCTTTATTTTAAAGTATAAACAGATAGCAAAGCGCTCCGTACAGACTGCTGAACATCACCAAAAGCTTTGCGACGGTATTTGGTCTGCCCTTTGCAACTGCAATGACAACGGCAATTGCCGACGGTACCATACCCAACCATGCAATAACAATCTGAGGTATAAAATTTGACGGCAGTGACGTTGCGTCCATAACCGTTATAAGCACACTCAGCATAATTGCCAAGGCAAAAAATATTTTGTGAACGGTGATATTATTTTTAGGAACAAACATAAAAATGCCTGTTACAATAAAGGAAAAGAGGATAACCACCTCTAAAATAAATAAAACGCCCAGTGCCATAGTATTCCCTCCTTAAAAAATAAATCATAACCTTACTGTAATTATAGCTTATTATGATATGCACAGTCAAGTTGCTGTTTAAAATGAAATTTTAAAATTGTTTTGGAAATAATATTTTAAAATAACATTTTTTCATAATACTATCAGCGGCGTATTTGCCCATAATATTATT
>CAMBQD010000006.1 GCA_945869905.1 uncultured Clostridia bacterium
GACGCACAGGCAGATTTTGAAAAGGCAGGGCTGGAGCTGATTGTTAAGGACAGTGACGATGCAATGACTATTTTTGCAGACGGTCCAAAGTCCTTCAGAGTTATAGAAAATCTCCTTTCAAATGCCAAAAAGTACAGCGCAAAGGGCTCACGTGTTTATGTGAGCATTTACAAGGAAAACGGTATGGGCGTGTTTGAAATTAAGAATATTTCCGCACAACCGCTTGATATTTCCCCGGACGAGCTTACACAGCGCTTTGTGCGCGGTGACAAGTCACGTAATCAGGAGGGCAACGGCCTTGGACTTTCCATTGCAAAGGAGCTTTGCCGAGTGCAAAAGGGAAGCCTTGAAATTTCAATTGACGGAGATTTGTTTAAAGCAAAGGTAAAATTACCGCTTTCAGAATAAAAAAGCGGGGCAGAATTTTCTGCCCTGCTTTCTTGTGTGTTATTATTTCTCTGCAATATAATTTTTATTTAACCCTTCAATTGTTTTAACCGTATCGTTAATTACCGAGTCAAAGGTTTCGCTGTTATTGCCGGAAAGGTATGTTACGGTGTAAACCTTACTGTCAAAGGAATCGTTGTCGTTCAGGAACATGGGTACCTGATATGCCTTTTCGTTAAAGGTTGACTGATAGGTGTATTCACCGTCAATATAATACTGCTTGTATCCGTATTCCGATTGCTCCTTAGCACTGAATATTGAGTCGAATTCTTCGTTCTTGCTCAGCCTGTAAATCCTTGATGACGCAGTGTAATTATATTCGCCGGTGTAGGAATAGGAATTGATACAGATGTCGGTGGTATTGTTTGACTTTTTCAGCATTACATAATTTGTATCGTTGTCACGCATAAGGCTTGATACGGAGTCCTTGCTGAAAATCTTTTTCGCCACAGCACCGTTCCAGTTGTATACCTCCATACAGTATGTCGGCTCCTCAACAACTATGTATTCACCTGAATAGTAGTTGGTGGCGCTTTTTTTGATATTTTTTCTGTAAACAATCAGCAATTCTTCGTTGTCGTCATTGTTAAAATCAACAAGCCTTACGTATGCCAAGCCGTCAATGTATGCCTTGCCGCCTTGGGTTTTAATCTTGGCTTTGCCGTATTTTTTGTTTCTGCCTTCAACTATTTCGTAGTATGCGTCGGCCTTGAGCTGCTCTGATGATTTGCGGCTTTCTATGCTTGCAACGGACAAGGTGGCAAAGCTGTCGATATTTGATGTAACAAGCTCTGTTATTGCCTCTGCACGCGAAGCTTTGATGACGGAAAGCTTTATGGTTTCAAAATCCTGTGCGTTTATTTTGCCCTTTATTGAGTAAATATTGTTCTTGTAATCATAGTCGCAGCCGGAGGTTTTTTTGAATGAGTCGCCCTTTAATCCGTAAAGGACAACCTTTTCAGGCGTAGCCTTTTCTGATTTGCATATGTAATATTTGTTGTTTTTGTGGTAAAGACCAATCCAACTGCCGTCGGCTTCGTCCTCGGTGGAATTTGCCTCGGCACTGTATACCTTTACAAATTCCTTGCTGACATAGCTCCAAACCTCAAGGGTGTAAATGTTTTTGTTGTTATAAACAAGCATAAGCTCGTCACTGCCGTCGCGGTCAAAATCCATTTGACGCGCGTAGCAGAAGCCTGTCAGCCGTGCCATATTTTTGCCGTAGGTATCGCTGTCCAGACTCTCCCATTTTACCGAACCGTATTCGGTTATGTAGTCGGTGCAAACCTTGCCGGCGTCAGTGCGGAAAAGCTCATTTTTCTTGTTTTGTGAATTAATGCTGTGGCTGAATATAAGAATGGAAATGATTATAAAAATAACGAATAAAACAAATGCCGAAAGCTTTAACGCGGCCCGCTTTAAATTGGGCATTTCTTTAAATTCCTTTATTTCCTCTAATGCCTCACCGTGAGCAATGTTGTCAAATACGGACTTTGTATTTTGTGCCAAGGAGCTGAAATCAAATTTAGGTAGCTTGATTTTTCTCGGCTCGGTATATTCCGGCTCATCGTCGAAATAGTTGTACTTTCTCACGGCTTCACCCCAATTCAGCATAGATTTTCACACTATCATTCTATCATAAAACAAACAACATATCAACTGTTTATTATGTTTTATAGTATGATTATAATATATAAATAATTCTTGGTTAACAAAGATAAAAAAAGAACGGCAGATATTCTGCCGTTCTGCTGGAGCGGATGACGAGGCTCGAACTCGCTACCTCAACCTTGGCAAGGTTGCGCTCTACCGGGTGAGCTACATCCGCAAATGCAAGTGTAATTATACATATGCGGCAGGGTTTTGTCAAGACCTTTTAACAAAATTTGTTTTTTATTTATATGTTTACATCTCGGATTATTTTTGCTAAAATAAAGGTCTAAACAACATTATTTGCAGAGAGGAGAGCTTTATGGATTATCGCATTATGCCCTTTGGCAGTGTTTGGAACGGCGGAATTTTCAATGTTCCCAACGACCTTGTTGATAAGTATTTGAAAATGGCAAGCGAATATCAGCTAAAGGCGTTGCTTTATATTTTGCGCAGCGGCGGTCAGGCAAGCTCTGCATCTATTGCAAAGGCGCTGGGTCAAACCGTGTCGGATATTGACGATTTACTGGAATTTTGGGTGGAGGAAAATGTTATTTCCGCCGACGGAGAGGCGTTGCCGGTTAAAGCTGAGGTTAGGGAAAAGCCTGCGGAAAAAGCAAATCCTGTTCGCCAGGTGCTTTCTCCTCCAAGGCTTACGCCAAAGGATATTGTTGCCTATACAAGAGATGATGAAAATTTGCGTTTTCTTCTTTCCGATGCCCAGAGAGTTTTGGGCAGGACCATAAGCCATGCCGAGCAGGAAATGCTTGTTAATATGGTGCTTTACTACGGCCTTAAGGTTGAGGTGGTTTTGATGATACTGGAATTTTACCGCAGTGAAAAGGAAAGCGGTAAGTCAATCGGTATTGCTTATGTTAATGCTATGGCAAAGAACTGGGCTGATGAGGGCATCAATTCTATTTCAGACGCGGAATTAAAGCTGCAGGATATAGCGCGCAGCGACAGGCTGTGGAACGAGGTTGTTGCAATTACAGGTATACGCCATAAGCGTCCTACTGCAAAGCAGAGGGAAATGATTGACGGCTGGTTTAAGGATTTTGATATCACAATGATTACCCTTGCCGCCGATATTATGAAGGAAAATACGGCTCAGCCGTCACTTGCATACATAAACAAAATCCTTAAGGAATGGAAGAAAAAGGATATCACGTCGCCTGCTCAGGTTCAGGCGGAGCAGGAGGCATTTGCCAAAAGCAAGGCGGATAAAAATTCCGACAGGCTTAAAAGCAAGCCGTCCTATGATTTGGAAAAAATCAAAAGGGACGCTATGGATAATACGGAAATATAAAGTAAAAAATAAGGAGGTGCAATATGTCCTATTCACAGGAGGTTTACGCCAAAGCGACAGAAATGCTGGAGCGCAGGCGTGAAAAAGCAAATCTTGAGGCACAGGAAAGGCTTGACGAAATCAGCGAAAATCTGCCGGAGCTTGATGTAATTCAGCGTAAGCTGGCACAAATCGGTCTTAATATTTCAAAGGTTTTTCTTTATAGCTCGGACAAGCAGGCGGATATAGAAAGGCTGATGCATGAAAGCCTGGAGCTTCAGCAGCAGAAAAAAGAAATTCTCACAAAAAACGGATACAGTGAAAATGCACTTGACGTGCAGTACACCTGCCCTGCCTGTAAGGATACAGGCTTTATCGGCAGCCGCAGATGTAAATGCCATAACGAGCTTTTAAAGGATATTGAGCGCAGTAACCTTGCAAAAATTGCACCTATTGACGACTGTACCTTTGACACCTTTGATGTAAATTATTATCCTCAGCAGATTATGGAAAACGGTATATCACCAAGGGATAAGGCAGAAAGGATAATGAACAGCTGCCGTAAGTATGCGTCGTCGTTTACAAGAGCGTCAAAAAATATTATGTTTATGGGCGGCACAGGGCTTGGCAAAACACACCTTTCCCTTGCCATTGCCAATGTGGTTATTAACCGCGGCTTCAGCGTGGTTTACGGCACTGCCCAGAATATTCTCAGCGATTTGCAAAATGAAAATTTCGGCAGAGATGATAACCTAAGGTACTATGAAAGGGCTGTTCTTAACTGTGATTTGCTTATTCTGGATGATTTGGGAACTGAGTTTAAAAGTGCTTATACGGTTGCCTGCCTTTACAATATCATTAATTCCAGATTATCTGCCAAGCTGCCGACTATCGTTTCAACTAATTTTACACTTGATGAGCTGGAGGAAAAATATGACCAGCGTATTACATCAAGAATTACAGGTGAATACAGTCAGCTTATCTTAGTGGGCAATGATATAAGATATATGAAGGGATGAAAATGAGAGAGCTTTTTGTTAAACTGAAAAGCCTGTCAATAATCACCGTTGTTGCAGGCTTGGTTATCGGCATAATTCTTTTGGTTAAGCCAAGCGAAACAGTAAGACTTGTCAGTATTATGTGCGGAGTAACGGTAATTTTGTTGGGCATAGGTGCGTGGATATCATATTTTTCAAAATGGAAATCAGCGCTCCTTGCAGTGCTTGGAACACTGGCAATAATCGCAGGCATAATTCTTTGCGTAAAGTATGAAAGCATTATATCGGCGGTGCTGTTTTTGTTTGGATTGTTTGTGCTTGTCAGCGGAATAGTTGACCTTGCATCTGCCGTGGAGGCAAAAAAATTCCACTTTAAAAGCTGGATTGCCTCACTGATTATTTCAATTGCCACGATTGTACTTGGATTGTTGGTTGTGGTTAATCCCTTTAACAGTATGCTTGTGCTTACAAGACTGTTGGGAATCAGCCTTATCGTTTATGCGGTAATGGATTTGATTGCCTTTGTTCAGATTAAAAGGATTGTTAAATACAGTACCTCTCCCCAAATTGATGTTGAGGGAAATGAGCATAATGAATGAAAAAGAAAACGGAGCAATGTGCTCCGTTTTTATTATTCCGAGAAATCGGTATATATCTGCTTTTGGCTTTCGGCAGGGGAATATTGCCAAAAATCCATATGGGATGACCCATAGTAATATGTAAGGGGCGAGGGCTTTGCAATTTCGTTAAAGGCTTCAACCACCACCAGCTTTATTTTCATTTTTGACGGTATGATTGATTTAACATAAACTGCCACCTGTTGACCTATAAATAGGTTATCCTGAGGCTCTGCAAGTCCTGCCAAATTGGGTGCCAGCTCCACAAAAATGCCGTAATCCTCAATGCTCCTAACAATTCCGGTAACCGTTTCCCCCGGCGAAAATCCCTTTGCATTGTCCTCCCAGGTTCCAAGCAGCTCCTTTAGGGAAAAGGTCATTTTGTCAGGCTCCTTTTTTCTCAATACCACCCTTATGCTCTGTCCCTCTGTCAGTCTTTCTTCAGGGTGGCTTATGCGTGATACGGACAGCATATCAATGGGGATAAGGGCGTTTATGCCTGCACCTATGTCAATAAAGGCTCCGAATTTTTCAAGGTGGGTAACACGTGCGTCAATTATATCGCCCACTGTCAGCTTGCTTAAATACTCGTTTATGCACCTAAGCTGAACTGCACGGCGGGACAGAATAGCCAAATTATTATTGTATATGTCACGTTGAAAGCCCAGCACCGTAAAGCAGACATTTTTATTAACCTTTGAAATCAGTGCAATATCACGCACTGAGCCGTCGTCAATTCCCACGGCGCCTTCAACTCTGGGGATTATGCCCCTTACAGCGCCTAAGTCCACGTGCAGATTATGCTCCCTGTCGCAGAGCAGTACCCTTGATTCCAGTATTTCTCCCTGTATCATTGCTTCCTTTAATTCGTCAATTGTGTCAAACTGCTTTGACAGCTCCTGGTTTTTCCCCTCCGGGTAAAATTTCATAACATCACTCTCTTTTTTATGTGTAATTAAATATATGCCGAAAAATTATATGAAATTCACTTAAGAGGAAAAATGTGTATACCGCATTGTAAAATTAATAATCAGGTGTTATAATACTATAGATTATTATTTAATGAACAAGATATCAGGTGGTGCTATGAATGTAAAGCTCGGTGACATTGTCATAATGAAAAAGCCTCATCCCTGCGGCTCAAAGGAATTTGAAATCACACGTATAGGCGTTGATTATAAGCTAAAGTGCCTTGGCTGCGGCAGAGAGGTTATGATACCCAGAATAAAGGCAGATAAAAGCATTAAGGCAATTAGAGAAAAAGAGCAGGAATAAAAGAAAAACAGATTTTATAAATTACTCAGTGAGGATAAAATATGATTGATAAATTAAATGAGGTTGAAAAAAGATTTGAAGAGGTAAACGAGCTTGTATGCAACCCCGATATCGTTTCCGATCAGGAGAAATACACCAAGCTGATGAGGGAGCTTAAGCACCTTACGCCTGTTGTGGAAAAATTCAGGGAATATAAAAGGGCTCAGCAATCCTTTGAGGAATCAAAACTAATGCTTGACGAGGGCGGCATGGACGCGGATTTTGCCCAAATGGTTAAAGAGGAGTTTGAGCAGAGCAAGGCTGATATGGAGCGCATTGAGGAGGAGCTTAAGGTTCTTCTTCTGCCCCGTGACCCCAATGATGACAAGAATGTTATTATTGAAATAAGAGGCGGCGCAGGCGGTGAGGAAAGCGCACTGTTTGCCGGTGTTCTTTTCCGTATGTATTCTATGTATGCCGAGTCAAAGGGCTTTAAGACAGAGGTGCTTAATGCCAATGAAACAGGACTTGGAGGCTATAAGGAAATCAGCTTTTCCGTTGAGGGTGACGGTGCTTATTCAAGATTTAAGTTTGAGTCAGGCGTTCACCGTGTTCAGCGTGTGCCTGAAACCGAAAGTCAGGGCAGAATTCACACCTCCACCACAACGGTTGCCGTATTGCCTGAGGCAGAGGAGGTTGATTTTGAAATAAATCCAAAGGATTTGCAGATTGATACCTTCCGTTCATCAGGTGCAGGCGGTCAGCATATTAACAAAACATCTTCCGCTATTCGTATCACCCACCTCCCCACAGGTACGGTGGTAGAATGTCAGGACGAACGATCACAGCATAAAAACAAGGAAAAAGCCCTTAAGGTTTTGCGTTCACGTTTGTATGACGAGGAAAAGGCAAAGCACGACGCAGAAATTGCAGGCGAGCGTAAGTCACAGGTGGGCACAGGCGACAGGTCTGAAAGAATAAGAACCTACAACTACCCACAGGGCAGAGTTTCCGACCACAGAATAGGCTTAACTCTCTATAAGCTGGAGCAGTTTTTAAACGGCGACCTTGATGAAATGATAGACGCACTTATCACCGCAGATACAGCCGAAAAGCTGAAGGCACAGGGCGAATAATAAAGACTACCTTTAACAAGGCAGTATACGAAAGCAGGTAAATGTACGGTATGCAAACAAAAATTTTATCTACAAGTGAATACGATATTGCCCTTGCAGGTAAAATTTTGTCAGAGGGCGGTTTGGTTGCCTTCCCGACGGAAACGGTGTACGGCTTGGGCGCGAATGCCTTAGATGAAACCGCTGTTAAAAACATTTATCGTGCAAAGGGCAGACCAAGTGATAATCCATTGATTGTTCACATTGCCAAAAAGGAGGATATTGTTCCTCTTGTAAAAGAGGTTACACCTGATGCACAGGCACTGATTGACGAATTTTTTCCGGCACCCCTTACGGTGATATTGCCAAAGAGTGAAAGGATAGGCAGTGTTGTGTCCGGCGGACTTGATACCGTGGCAGTACGTATGCCTGAAAATGAAACGGCTCGCCGTTTGATTAAGGCCGCAGGCTGTCCCATTGCGGCGCCCAGTGCCAATACGTCGGGCTTGCCGTCGCCTACCAAGGCAAAATATGTTATCGATGATATGAGCGGAAAAATTGATGCCATAATTGACGGCGGCGACTGTAAATTCGGTGTGGAATCAACAGTAATCACTCTTGCCACAGACATACCCACCATTCTCCGCCCCGGTGCAGTGACCAAGGAAATGATAGAAGCTGTTATCGGTCCCGTACAGGTTGCACCTGCTGTTTTGGAGGGTATGAAAAATGACGAGGTTGCCGCCTCTCCGGGTATGAAATACAAGCATTATGCCCCTAAGGCAAGAGTAATAATAGTTGACGCAGACAAAAAGACCTATGAGGATTTTGTAAATTCA
This sequence comes from uncultured Clostridia bacterium, assembly GCA_945869905.1. GTDB lineage: Bacteria > Bacillota > Clostridia > Oscillospirales > Acutalibacteraceae > Eubacterium_R. The sequence continues at coordinate 8,209 of CAMBQD010000006.1, forward strand.
AGGCAGGATGCCTTTGCTCTTTGCTTTGAGGGTGACAACGTAAAAATCCCAAAGCTTACCTACGGCAGGGAAAACGATGATTTGTCACAGGCAAGGGAGCTTTTTGACGCGTTAAGACGGCTTGACGAAATGGGTGCAAAAAAGGTTTATGCCAGAATACCCCACACAACAGGAGTCGGTATGGCAGTTTATAACAGGCTTATACGTGCCGCCGCATTTAACATAATTGATTTGAAAAAGCCGTTTTTTATTGGCTTAACAGGTCAGACCGGCGCAGGCAAGGGCTATGTTTGCAAATACCTTTCACGTCTTGGCTTTAACGTTCTTGATACGGATAAATACGTTAAAAAAATTTATGAAAATAATCCCGGAATTACATCAAGGCTTGTCTGTGAATTTGGGAATGATATAATGGTAAACGGTGTTCTTGATAAAAAGGCACTGGCAAAAACAGCCTTTTCGTCCAAGGAGAATACAGAAAAGCTCAACCGCATTGTTCATCCCGAGGTTATTGCCCTTTGTGAAAGGGATGCAAGGCCTTTGGCAGTCTTAGATGCACCCCAGCTTTTTGAGGCAAAGGCACAGGATAAGTGCTATAAAATAATTTGTGTTACCGCACCGTATGATGTAAGGCTTAAAAGAATTACGGAGCGTGACGGCATTACAATTGAGCAGGCACAGGCAAGGATAAATGCTCAGCTTGATGAGGATTACTATATAAATAACTCCGACTTTGTTGTAAAAAACAACGGCGAGGATATTGAGATACAAATTGATAATATATTGGAGGAAATACTATGAGTGAAAAAACAAAGGCACAGGAATTAAAGGAGTTGCTTTTCAACAAAAAGGAAAATGGCGTTGACTTTATGAGCGATGAGGAGCTTAAAGCCTGTGATGAATTTTGCGAGGGATATAAAAAATTCCTTTTTGAAAATAAAACAGAAAGGGAATTTGCCGCGTCGGCCCTTGAGCTTGCAAGGAAAAACGGATTTACCGAGCTTGACAAGTTCGGCGGTGAGCTTGCCGCAGGTGAAAAGGTTTACCGCTTCAATAGGGGCAAGGCAATAATTCTTTGCGTTAAGGGCAAAAGACCTGTTAAGGACGGTGTAAGAATCAGTGCCGCTCATATTGATTCCCCGCGTCTTGACCTTAAGCAGTGCCCTGTTTATGAGGACGGCTCACTGGGCTTTTTTAAAACACATTATTACGGCGGTATAAAAAAATATCAGTGGACGGCTATTCCTCTTTCTCTCCACGGCAGAATTTGTAAAAACGACGGCACCCATATTGATGTTAAGGTTGGAGAGGACCCGTCAGACCCTAAGTTCTGCATAACCGATATTCTGCCCCATTTGGGCGCAGAGCAGATGTCCAGAAAGGCAAATGAAATTGTAAAGGGCGAGGAGCTTAATATTGTTATCGGCTCACGTCCGTTTAAGGATGATAAGGAAAGTGAAAAAATAAAGCTTAACATTCTTAACATTCTTTATGAAAAGTACGGTATTGTTGAACGTGATTTTCTTTCTGCCGAGCTGGAGCTTGTGCCTGCCTTTACAGTTGATGATATCGGCTTTGACAGGAGCCTTATCGGTGGCTACGGACACGATGACCGTGTTTGCTCATATCCTGCAATGCAGGCAATTTTTGCCATTGACGGTGCACCCGAGTATACTGCAATAACAGTTTTGACCGATAAGGAGGAAACAGGCTCCGACGGCAACACGGGTCTTAACTCAAGCTATCTTAAATATTTTATTGAGGATTTGGCTCGTCTTGAAGGCTGTGAGGGCAGAGATGTGCTTTCAAATTCAAAATGCCTTTCCGCCGATGTTAATGCGGCATTTGACCCAACATGGCCTACTCAGTTTGAAAAGAATAACGCTTCGTTTATTAACGAGGGTGTTGTTGTTACCAAATTTACAGGCGCCAGGGGCAAAAGCGGCACCAGCGATGCTTCTGCAGAATATGTAAGCTTTGTTAAAAGCTTATTGGAGTCAAACGGCGTTTTGTGGCAAAGCGGCGAGCTGGGCAAGGTTGACGCCGGCGGCGGCGGAACAGTTGCAATGTATATTGCAAATCTTGATGTTGATGTTATCGACGTTGGTGTGCCTGTGCTTTCAATGCACTCACCCTATGAGGTTGTCAGCAAAATTGACACATATATGGCATATAAGGCATTTAAGGTGTTTTTCACAAAATAGTACGGAATTTGTAAAATGATAATGGTGATGCTATGCACAAAATACTTGTAGTGGGTACAGGCGGTACAATTGCGTCTGTTAAGGGCAGCAGTATACACCTTGATAACCCCTTTAAGATTTTAGATTATGTTCAGTATAAAAATGTAAGCTTTGACTGTGCTTCACCCTTTTCCGTTTTGTCGGAGAATATAAATTTTGACCTTTGGCAAAGGCTGACGGATTATCTTTATTCTGTTGATTTTGATAAGTATACCGGCGTTATTATTCTTCACGGCTCGGATACCTTAGCCTATACAGGAGCACTGCTTGGTAATATTTTTTATGACAAATCCATTGTTCTTGTGGCGGCGGATAAGCCCCTTGAGGATATTTCCTCAAACGGTGTTGAAAATTTTGAAAAAGCGGTGGAGTTTATCTGCGACAGGGTTAAGGGTGTGTATATCAGCTACAATGGGCTGTTTCGCGGGGTCAGGACTGTCAGTGCGGGGGAAAATGACCGGTTTGTTTCTGCCGGAAAAAAGCCTGAGCCTTTAAGCAATCCCGTTATCACACCAAAAAATATCCTTGTTATCAGACCGTATGTGAATATAGATTATGCAAACTATAATCTTGACGGTGTTGACGTTGTTCTGCATACAATGTATCATTCGGCAACCGCTCCCGAAAATGTTAAGCAGTTCATCAAAAGATGCAGGGAAAGGGATATCCCGTTTTATTTCGTAACGCCAAGGTCAAGTGCCGAATATGAAACAGCAAAGGATTTTGACAGCATAATTTTCAATTCAACTCTTGAAAACGCCTTTGCAAGAATTGTGTTGACAAAATAAAATTTCAGTGATATAATGCACTAAAGTGAATATGAAACCGATGAGGCGGAGATAAAAATAAGATACGCATTTACAGAGAGCTTCCGGTGCTGAAATGGAGGCATTAAACGGCTTATTAAATGGACCGCTGAGGGTACGGTGAAAGGCTTTTGCCGAGTATCCCGTAACGTGTTGGACTACGTTAGTGACCGGAGATATGATAGTATCTTGCAAAGAGTATGGTTAGCCCATAAATCAAGGTGGCACCGCGGAATGTAGTTTCGTCCTTGACAGCATATTTTGCTGTCAAGGGCTTTTTTTATTTGTTTGAAAGGTCGTAATTATTCAGGAGATGATTTTATGACAGTTAAACCTACACTTGAAGAAATTAAAAAACAGTATACAGGCTTTAAAACCGTTCCGATTTGTACAGAGCTTACTGCAGATATAACAGCCGTTGAGGTGCTGAAAAGGCTGAAAAAAATCAGCTCCCACTGCTATATGCTTGAGTCGGCAGAGGACAGGGACGAAACAGGTCGTTACACCTTTTTGGGCTTTGACCCCAAGGCAGAGGTCAGCTGTAAAAATTATGACGTGACGGTTATTGACGGCGACGGCGTAAAAAGGGTGCACGCAAATCCAAAGGAATATATAGCGCAAATCCTTCAGGAGCATAAAAGCCCAAGACTTGATTTTATGCCAACCTTTACGGGCGGACTTGTGGGGTATTTCGGCTATGATTACATCAAGTACAGCGAGCCCGGCCTTAACCTTAAAGCCAAGGATGACGGTAATTTTAAAGATGTTGACCTTATGCTTTTTGACAAGGTGATTGCCTTTGACAATAAGGAAGGCAAAATTATTCTTATTGCAAATCTGCAAACCGATGAGCTTGAAATTAATTATTCTTCAGCCCTTAAGGAGCTGGAGATTATGAAAAGCATCATAAAAAACGGTCAGGCGGCGGATGTGCCAAGACCTGCTTTGAAATCAGACTTTAAGCCGCTGTTTGAAGGTGAACAGTACGGCAAAATGGTGGAAAAAGCAAAGCATTATATCCGCGAGGGCGATATTTTTCAGGTGGTGCTTTCAAACAGATTGGAGGCGCAAATGGAGGGCTCACTGCTTGGCACCTATGAGGTTTTACGCAAGCTTAATCCCTCACCCTATATGTTCTATTTTTCCTCGGATGATATTGAAATTGCAGGTGCGTCACCTGAAACCCTTGTAAAGCTGGAGGGAAACACCTTATCAACCTATCCCCTTGCAGGTACACGCCCCAGGGGACAGACGCCGGAACAGGATAAGGAGCTGGAGGATGGCCTGCTCCGTGACCCGAAGGAGCTGGCGGAGCATAATATGCTGGTTGATTTGGGCAGAAACGATTTGGGAAAAATCAGTAAATTCGGCACGGTTAAGGTAGACAAATATCATCAGATACTCCGTTTCAGCCACGTTATGCACATCGGCTCAACGGTAAAGGGTGAAATCAGGGACGATAAATCAGCCCTTGATGCAGTTGATGCAGTTCTTCCTGCCGGCACTCTTTCAGGTGCGCCGAAGATAAGGGCAATGGAAATTATAGATGAGCTTGAAAATAACAAGCGCGGTATTTACGGCGGAGCAGTAGGATATATTGATTTAACAGGAAATCTTGACACCTGTATTGCAATCCGATTGGCCTTTAAGAAAAACGGCAGGGTGTTTATCCGTTCGGGAGCAGGAATAGTTGCCGACTCCGTTCCGGAAAAGGAGCATCAGGAATGTATAAACAAGGCAAAGGCAGTTGTCAGCGCATTAAAAATGAGTATGGAGGGACAATATGATTTTACTGATTGATAATTACGACTCTTTTTCATACAACCTCTATCAGCTTATCGGCACAATAAATCCGAATATAAGGGTTATCAGGAATGACGAAATGACGGTGGAGGAAATAAAAACTATTGCACCTGAATATATTATTCTTTCTCCGGGACCTAAAACACCGAAGGAGGCAGGCGTTTGCGTTGAGGTTGCAAAGCAGCTTGGGGGAATTTCAAAAATTCTCGGCGTGTGCCTTGGGCATCAGTCAATATGCACGGCATTCGGTGCAACCGTAAGCTATGCAAAGGAGCTTATGCACGGCAAAAGCAGTATTTGTACGGTGGATAATACATTGCCGATTTTTAAAGGTCTTGGTGAAAAAATTCCTGTGGCAAGGTATCATTCTCTGGCGGCTGTTGAAGGCACAATGCCTGATTGCCTTGAGGTAATAGGCAGAACAGATGACGGCGAGATCATGGCGGTTAAGCACAGGGATATGGATATTTACGGACTTCAGTTTCATCCCGAGTCCATAATGACCCCTGACGGCATTACAATTTTAAGAAATTTTTTGGAGGCATAGCTATGATAAAGGAATTATTAAATAAGGTAGCAACAAAGCAGGATTTAACCTTTGATGAGGCAAAGGACGCGATAAACGAAATAATGAGCGGAGACGTTCCCCAGACGGTTATTTCTGCATTTTTAACCGCCCTTGCAGTAAAGGGCGAAACGGAGGAGGAGATTGCAGGCGCCGCAGAGGGTATGCGCTCCAAGGCAATGCAGTTTGATATCGGCAGGCATGCTCTTGATATTGTGGGTACAGGCGGAGATATGTCAAATTCCTTTAACATTTCCACCACCTCAGGTCTTGTTGCCGCCGCCGCAGGCGTAACCATTGCAAAGCACGGCAACCGTGCCGCGTCATCAAAATGCGGTACTGCGGATTGTTTGGAGGCACTGGGCGTTAAAATAGACTGCGAGCCTGAAATAATGAAAAAATCACTGAATGAAAACAATATCGTCTTCTTCTTTGCTCAGAAATATCACAGCGCAATGAGATTTGTGGGCCCTGTTCGCAAGGAAATAGGTATCAGAACGGTGTTTAATATCCTCGGTCCTTTAACAAATCCCGGCAGGGCAGACAGAATGCTGCTTGGTGTATTCAGTGAGGAGTATGTTGAAAAAATCGCAAAGGCTCTTGTAAAGCTGAAAATCAGTGACGCTATGGTTGTTTACGGTATGGACGGACTTGATGAAATCAGTGCCTGTGCCGAAACAAAGGTAGCAGAGGTCAGGGGTGAAAGTATAACCTATTACACCATTAAGCCTGAGGACTTTGGCTATGAAAGAGTAACAAAGGCAGACCTTAAGGGCGGTACACCTGAGGAAAACGCCGCCATTACCACTGCTCTGCTGAAGGGACAGGGAACACAGGCACAGAAGAATGCCGTTGCCCTTAACGCAGGTGCAGCTATCTATG
>CAMBQD010000007.1 GCA_945869905.1 uncultured Clostridia bacterium
TCGGCACAAAGGCACCTGAGGTTTGCCCAACCTGTAATCATCCGCAGAGCTTCTTTGAAATCTGTGCTGAGAACTATTAACAAACAAAAAAGCCTTGGATATCAAATCCAAGGCTTTTTTTATTTTTGCTTTTTTAATGAAAAAATATTTTTTGGGTCACTAATCAGCAGCATTATTATCCAGGCTATTAAGCCTATTGCAACAATTACCAATCCCAAAACCGCGTCGTCTATGCTTATTTCAAAGAATTGTTCGCCATTAGCCACAGCAAAAATTCCGTCAACAAACCACATAATTGACGCACCCCAATACATTAGGGAAAGGGTACCCATTTTATACTTGCGGTCGTTTAGCTTAAAATACCATACTATCGTTGAAAATATTGCCGCAAAAGCCGTTATGATAAGACACATTTTTATGCCTCCACTGCGGCTTTTGCTCTGCGTTTTTCCATGATATGTGAAACAGCAAGCATACCGCACCAAACCACAGTACAAAGCACTGCCATTGTTACTCCGGCTGTTGCAATTTCCTTCAGCATTTCAAGCGTGTCAGCCTTACTGAGCATTGCTGTTAAAAACGGCGGATAGGGTACGATTTCTCCGTGCCAAATATGCTCAAATAAAAGAAGAAAGCTTCCGCCCCAAAGAAGATTGGTAAGCCAGCTGAGCTTACGGCTGAACGGGATTTTACCGTCTGAGCTTTCAGCCTTTTCTTCAAGCTGTCCCTCAGCAGTTTTTGGAAGAGCAATCTCCTCTTTTTTCTTTACCTGATGCTTAACAATTGTAAGGGCAATTGCCTCGGCTGCCGGTGCTAAAAAGCAAGCCATAAAAACACCTCCAAATATTTTATTATTTTACGGCATAATAGTAACATATCATATATTGTAATACAAGCGGGTAGGGGGGATAATTCAGGCTTTTATACACAAAATGTATAAATATGCAAAAAAATTTGACATATTTTTATAATGTTGATATAATTCACCTAAGCATTAATGAAAATGCTTGCACAGGGTTTATGATTATACATAAATCCTGTTGTCTGTTTAATTACTATTGGAGGTTTTATTATGACTTATTCAGAGAGGGTTTTGAATGAATTAAAAATCAAGAATCCCGACCAGCCGGAATTTATTCAGGCTGCAACAGAAGTGCTTGAGGCATTGGCACCTGTTGTTGACAATGACACTAAGTACGAAAAGGCAGGCTTGCTGGAAAGGCTTGTTGAACCGGAAAGACAGATTATGTTCCGTATCCCTTGGGTTGACGACAACGGCAAGGTTCACGTAAACCGCGGTTACCGTGTTCAGTTTAACTCTGCAATCGGTCCTTACAAGGGCGGTTTAAGACTTCATCCCAGCGTAAATCTCAGTATAATCAAGTTCCTTGGATTTGAGCAGATTTTCAAAAACAGCCTTACAGGCTTGCCAATCGGCGGTGCTAAGGGCGGCTCTGACTTTGACCCTAAGGGTAAAAGTGATATGGAGGTTATGCGTTTCTGTCAGGCATTTATGAACGAGCTTTACAAATATGTCGGCGCTGATGAGGACGTACCTGCAGGCGATATCGGTACCGGTGCCCGTGAGGTTGGTTACCTTTACGGCCAGTATAAAAAGCTTACAAACCGTTCAGAAGGTGTTCTTACAGGTAAGGGATTAAGCTTTGGCGGCTCACTTGCCAGAACAGAGGCTACAGGCTACGGCCTTGTATATATCACAGAAGAGCTTTTGAAGGACCACGGAAAGAATATTGCAGGTGCAAGAGTTGCTGTTTCCGGTTCGGGTAACGTTGCTATTTATGCAATGGAAAAGGCTATTCAGCTTGGTGCAAAGGTTATCTCCTGCTCAGACTCAACAGGCTATATCATTGATGAAAACGGTATTGATGTTGAGGCTGTTAAGCAGATTAAAGAGGTTGAGCGCAAGAGAATTAAGACTTATCTTGAAAAGCATCCCGACGCAGTTTACGGTGAAGGCTCTGTTTGGGATGTTGTTGACTGTGAGGTTGCTCTCCCCTGTGCAACTCAGAATGAAATCAATAAGGAACGTGCTCAAAGGCTTGCTGACACAGGTTGTTATGCAGTATGCGAGGGTGCAAATATGCCAACGGATAATGAGGGTATTCAGGTGTTCCTTGATAAAAATGTACTCTTTATACCGGGTAAAGCCTCCAACGCAGGCGGTGTTGCAACATCTGCTCTTGAAATGGGTCAGAACTCAATTCGTTCAAGCTGGACCTTTGATGAGGTTGATAACAAACTTAAGGGCATAATGATTAACATTTACTATCATATGAAGGACGCCTGTGAAAAATATGACGCAGCAGATAATTTCGTCGTAGGCGCCAATATTGCAGGCTTTATGAAGGTTGCAGACGCAATGATGGCTCAGGGTATCGTATAATATAGAACGGTAATAATTAAAGGATTGGACTATATCAGCCCAATCCTTTTTTCTTTTGTATTTTGTTTAATACGAATAATGCAATTATTATCATAATGGGGAAGATGATTGCAAAAATCAAGCCCTTTTTCAAATCCCCGCCCAGCGAATCCGTTATCCAGCCAATAAGGCTCGGACCTGCGGTACAGCCTATATCACCTGCTACCGCCAGAAAAGCAAACATTGCAGTTGAAAGATTGGGCATTGCCTTTGTGCTCAGGCTTATTGTCCCCGGCCACATAGCCGACACAGACAGACCGCACAGCGCACATCCCACCAGAGAAAGCACTGCGTTGGGCGACAGACATGCTATCAAATATGATAAAATGCACAATACTGCCGACACAAAAATATAGTGCTCGATTTTTATGTGCTTGCTCAGTCTGCTGAACATAACCCTTCCTGTTCCCATCAAAACGGCAAATGCCATAGGCCCTGCCAAATCACCCACGGTTTTGGAAACGTGAAGAGCAGTTTCCGCAAAGGCGGATACCCACTGGCTCATTGCCAGCTCCGCGGCTCCTGCACAGAGCATCAGCACAATGGCTATTATGAATATTTTATTTTTGAACAGAGGAATTGATTTTTCCTTTTTATTCTCCTCCTCAGGCTCTTTTATAGGCACAAGGCAGAAGAATATGCCGTTTAGTATGGCGAATACTGCCCATATCACTGACAGATACCGCCAGTTATCTCTGCCGAAAAGGACGAAGAAAAGGGTGGAAATTCCGATTACGCCCACAGTTCCCCAGCAGTAAAATGAATGAAGAAGACTCATTGCACCTGTTTTATTTTCCGTTGGACAAGCCTCAACAACAGGGGATACCAAAACCTCCAGCAGTCCACTGCCTACAGAATAAAAAACAACTGCAATAACTATTCCGGCAAAAGCATTTGACATAACATACGGCAGGATTGCTAACAGCAAAAAGCCAAGTCCGGATGCTAAATGAGCGATAAACAGACAATTTTTATATCCGATTTTATCGGCAAATTTTGCAGACAGCAAATCAACGGCGATTTGAGTTAAGAATGTCAGTGTTACCACAGCCGTAAGCTGAGTCAGTGAAATATTAAATTCATTTGCCCAGCTGACAAAAAGCAGTGGGGCAAAGTTGCATACAATTGCCTGCACCATATATCCGATAAAGCAGGCAATTACCGTGTGTTTATAATCAATTCTTTTCATAGGCACTATATTATCAAATTAACAAAAATTTTTCAATATCTATTTTGTGCATAAAAACATAGCCTTGAGGCAATAATGCTTATGAGGTGTTATTTTATGGCAACAAAAGACAAACCAAATAATAGAAATTTAAGGGCGTTGTTTTCGGTAATATGTCTTTTCATTATTTCTTTGGGGCTTATAGTTTATTTTTCAACTCAAAGCACCGGCAATACACAGGTTAACGAAGCAACGACGGTAAAGCAGACTCAAACCACTGAGGTGCAAAAAAGAGTAACGGTTAAGGAAACGGAAACCGAAAAAACAACCGCACAGGAAAAAAGCACTACTGCAGCCGATGAAAAAACTACTGCGGTAACAGAGGCGGCAACTATGCAGCAGGGGGATACAAATACTCCGTATAAGTCCTTTTATAAATATCCCTGTGAGGAAAAAATTATTTCAGGATATACGGAGGAGCTTGTGAAAAATGATACCATGGGCGATTACCGTTCCCATACGGCAATTGATTTTGCCTGTGCAAAGGGCGGTAAGGTATCTGCTGTTAACGACGGACTTGTAATTGCAGTGGAAAAGGATAACCTTTTGGGCAAGGTGATAAAAATTGACCACGGCGGTAAATTAGTTGCAAGCTACTGCGGACTTGACACAGTAAATGTTTCAGAGGGGGACTATGTTACAATAGGACAAACCTTAGGTACTCTCGGAACAGTACCCTTTGAGCTTAACAGTGACAGCCACCTTCATTTTGAAACCACTGTTGACGGCAAAAGTGTAAATCCTCTTGACGTTATGGGAAAGAGCGAATAATATAACAAATTAAATAAAAAGAGCAGTTCCTATGAACTGCTCTTTTAACTTTGTATTCTATCTATCGCAAAATGGCAAAGCCCAAGTCAATAACTCCGCCTAAAACCTTGCTTGTCTTTGTCATATTTAAGGTTTCAGCAAACCAAAGAAGAATAAGTGCAACAAGTATTGCAATAATTAATGTTTTCTCTGTCATAAAACTGCCCCCTTTGTGCTAATAATATTATATACTATTTTGGGAATAAATCAAGTAATTTTATACAAATTGACAGAAATTAAAAATTTCCAAATTTTCGTTGAAATCTGATATGATTTGCTTTATAATATCAATAATCTATTTATAATGGGGGAATTTGTGGTGAGTCCAATTTTGATGTTAGCTGCTGACAGAAGTGCCATGTTTACTGCAACGGTAGTTATTGCCGGTATTTCAATTGTTGTCGGCGTGTTATTACTTCTTATATTCATATTCTATTTGTTTGGTAAGATTGTTCCGGTTATAGAGAAAAAATCTAAAGCATCTGAAGAAAAAAAGGCAAAACGCAAGGCGGCAAGAGCTGCTAAGAAGGCGGCTAAAAAGGCTGCCCGAAGCGGTGGAAATATTACAGAAACCGAAACCGTATCTGCTCCTGCGGCTCCTCCTGTTCAAAAGGCACCTGTGCCTGCACCGGCTCCCGCTCCCGTGGTTCAGTCCGGTATCAGCGGCGAGGTGGTGGCGGCAATCACTGCGGCAGTTGTTGCAACAGAGGGCAGTGGTGCTGTTATCCGTTCAATCAAAAAGAAAAATGTCGGCGGCAGGAACCCTTGGTCTGCTGCGGCAACATCTGATAACACAAGGCCGTTTTAAAGGAGGAGAGTTGATTTATGGAAATACTCAGAGGCGTTTGGGAGGTTATTGTCAGTATCTTCTCAAATTCAGGCTATGCTTACTTCTTTACCGAGGACGGAGGAATATTGAATCTTATTATGATTCTTGTATCCTTTGTGTTTCTTTGGTTAGGTATTAAAAAAGGCTTTGAGCCTTTACTTATGATACCAATTGCATTTGGTATGCTCCTTGCCAATATACCTGAGGCAAATTTGGCAGTTCAGTATCACGATTTGGACGGCTTTAGGGATTTGCTTGCAGGCAGGGGAGAATTTGCGGGCTGTACACCGGGACTTATGGATTTCCTTTATTTCGGTGTTAAGGCAGGTATTTATCCTCCTCTTATTTTCCTTGGTATCGGCGCAATGACGGATTTCTCACCGCTTATCGCCAATCCGAAAAGCTTTATCCTCGGTGCTGCGGCACAGTTTGGTATTTTCTTCACATATGTTGGTGCAATTCTTCTTGGCTTTGCTCCCAACGAGGCAGGCTCAATCGCCATTATCGGCGGTGCCGATGGACCTACCGCAATATTTGTAACGTCCCAGCTGGCACCTGAGCTTTTGGGTACAATTGCCGTGGCGGCATATTCCTATATGGCTCTTGTTCCGTTTATTCAGCCGCCTATTATGAAGGCTCTTACCACTAAAAAAGAACGCAGTGTTGTTATGGGCAATCTTCGTCCTGTTTCAAAGCTGGAAAAGATTTTGTTCCCTATAGCTGTAACAGTTGTTGTATCACTGCTTCTTCCTGATGCGGCTTCACTTGTTGGTATGCTTATGCTTGGTAACTTGCTTAAGGAAAGCGGACGCACAGAGCGTATTGCAAAGGCGGCACAGAATGAGCTTATGAATATTGTCACAATAATGCTTGGTATATCCGTAGGTGCAACAACATCTGCAAAAAGCTTCCTTAATCTTCAGACACTTGGTATTGTACTTCTCGGTCTTATTGCATTTGCACTGGGTACTGCCAGCGGTGTACTGTTCGGTAAGCTTATGTATGTATTTTCAAAGGGTAAGCTTAATCCTCTTATCGGTTCGGCAGGTGTATCTGCAGTTCCAATGGCGGCACGTGTGTCACAGAAGGTCGGTCAGGAGTCAAATCCCTCAAACTTCCTGCTTATGCACGCTATGGGTCCAAACGTTTCAGGTGTAATCGGCTCTGCTGTTGCGGCAGGTATCCTGCTTACACTCCTTAAATAATATAATAACAAAGCGATTGGGGTGGCATTTTGTCACCCTGCTTTATTCTGTAAACGGAGATTTTATTATGCCACTTAACGAAATGCAGCAAAAGGCTGTTAATACAACTGAAGGTCCGCTCCTGATACTTGCAGGCGCAGGCTCAGGTAAAACCACTGTGCTTGTAAACCGAGTACAGCATATTATTGAAAGCGGTCTTGCTCAGCCCTGGCAGGTTTTGGCAATAACCTTTACAAACAAGGCGGCAGGAGAGCTTAAGGAGAGGCTTGTAAGAGCAATAGGTGACGAGGCAGAGAGCATATGGGCTTACACCTTTCACAGCTGTTGCTCACGTATTCTGCGCCGTTTCGGTGACAGAATAGGATATACAAGTCACTTTACAATTTATGATACCGACGATTCACGCCGTGTTATGAAGCAGTGCCAAAAGCACCTGGGAATTGAGGACAAATTCCTTAACCACAAGTCAATACTTAACGAAATCAGCAGGGCAAAGGACAGTCTTATTGACCCTGATGAATATAAGGCAACGTCATCAAACGATTTTCGTAAAAGCAAAATTGCCCAGTGCTATGAGCTTTATCAGCAGGAGCTTAAAAAATCCGACGCCATGGATTTTGACGATATTATTTTTAATACCGTTAAGCTTTTGCAGGAAAATGACGATGTGCGGGATTTGTACCAAACACAGTTTAAATATGTAATGGTGGACGAGTATCAGGATACCAACCACGCTCAGTATGTGCTGACGTCCCTTTTGGCTGATAAGTACAAGAATATCTGCGTTGTAGGTGATGACGACCAGAGCATTTACCGCTTTCGCGGTGCAACCATTGAAAATATACTTTCCTTTGAACAGCATTATAAGGGTGCGTCTGTTATCAGGCTTGAGGAAAACTACCGCTCAACCCAAAATATCCTTGACGGCGCAAATGCAGTAATTGCCAACAACAAGAACCGTAAGGGCAAAACACTGTTTACACGTGCAGGCAGCGGTGACAAAATTGTGCTTAATACTGCCATGAACGAGTCCGACGAATCCGCATTTATAATTGATGAAATACTTAAAAATGTTAAAAACGGCAGAAGACTGTCCGACCACGCAATCCTTTACCGTATGAACGCCCAATCACGTAACCTGGAAATTATGCTGACAAAAAGCGGTATATCACACAGGATAATCGGCGGCAACCGTTTCTTTGACAGAAAGGAAATTAAGGACATAATTTCCTATTTTGCAGTTATCAATAACCCTGCCGACAACGTAAGGCTTCAAAGGATTATCAATGTTCCTAAGCGTCAGATAGGTGACACAATGTTTGCAAATGTTATGGAAATTGCAACAGGCTTGGGACTTTCCGCCTTTGAGGTTTGCGAAAGGGCAGATGAGTTTCAAAAAACCTCACGCAGTGCGTCAAAGCTTATGGGATTTACCGATATGATTAAGCATTTTCAAAGGTGCTATGAGGACAAAATGCCTTTAAGTGATTTACTGCAGGAAATTCTTGAAAAGACAAAATATCTTGATTATCTCAGCGAGGACCCTGAAACCTATGATGACAGAGTGAATAATATCAAGGAGCTTTCCTCTATGCTTATCAAATATCAGGAGGAAACAGACGAGCCTGACCTTTCTGATTTTCTTGAAGATGTTGCTCTTATTACCGATATTGACTCCTATAATGAGGACGAGGACTCCGTTGTGCTTATGACTCTCCATTCCGCAAAGGGATTGGAATTCCCTGTGGTGTTTATACCCGGTATGGAGGAGGGGATTTTCCCCGGTAACCAGTCAATTTACAGTGAGGAGGAGCTGGAGGAGGAACGCCGTCTTGCCTATGTGGGTATAACAAGAGCAAAGGAAAAGCTTTATCTTGTTAATGCTCAGCAGCGTATGCTTTACGGAACAACCTCACGCAATATGCCGTCACGCTTTTTACGTGAAATACCGATGAGTGTAACGGAGGATGTTTCAACAAGAGCATATAAGTCTCCGGCAGGAAAAATTCCTCAGCGCACAATGTCAAGCCAAAGTGCACACAAATTCGGTCAGGCAGGAAATGCCGCTGCCAAACCCACTGCTCAGTATAAGGTGGGTGATACCGTTTTGCATAAGAGCTTTGGCACAGGAACAATACTCAGCCTTCAGCCAATGGGCAACGATACTCTTATGGAGGTTGCCTTTGATAAAGCAGGCACTAAAAAAATGATGGCAAATTTTGCCAGACTTGAAAAGGTGTAATAAAAATAAGAAAGACTTGTTCATCATACGAACAAGTCTTTTTTCATCCAATAGTGCGGGCAGAATTCCTCATATTCCATTTCACTGCAAACGCGGTAGCCCTGCTTTTTGTAAAACTCCACTGCCTGCTCCTGTGAGTGCAGCCAAACCTCTTTTCCGCCCTTTTTCTTTATAAGCTCCTCTGATTTTTTTATCATTTTTGCACCCAGCTGTAAGCCCCTGTATTCCCTGATTACAGCCAGCCTTCCTATCAGGTAGGATGCCCTTTCATCACTCCAAAAGAAACGGCATACGGCAATGGGCTTGTTTCCGTCATATGCAACAAGGTGAGTTGCTGTTTTGTCCGTTTCGTCAAATTCATCCTTAAAGCCCTGCTCATCAATAAATACTGTTTTGCGCACCAGCATTGCGTCCGCTGATAGATTGTTAAATACCTTTATATCCGTCATTCATCAATACCCAAAACGTCCGACGCATCCGCTGTGTCAAGAGTTTCAACCTTTCTCAGCTTTTTCTGTATAATACTGTTTCTGTGGTCGGCCTCGTCAAGTGCGGCGCCTGCCTCCTTAACCTTTTTACGTGCCTTTTCCAGCAGACCTCCGAATTTTTCGTACTGTGCCTTGGCGGCGCCTAAAACGTTCCAAACCTCGTTTGCCTTTTGGTTGATTGCCATTGTTCTAAATCCCATTGCCAGCGAATTTAACAGTGCGGTAATTGTTGACGGACCTGCTATCATAATTCCCTCTGCTTGTAGCTTTTCCGCAATGCCTGATTTTGATGCGGTAATTTCCGCATAAAGTCCCTCTGTGGCAAGATACATTATTGCAAATGGTGTGGTTTCAGGTGAGCTGATGTATTGCTTAATCAGCTTTGCCTCATCCTTTACCCTTGCCTCAAGTGCCTTCTTTGCCCTTTCAAGTCCTTCAAGGTCACCTGCCTCCGACGCGGCGGAAAGACGTGCATAATCCTCCATCGGAAATTTTGAGTCCAAAGGAAGATATGTAAAGCTGTCGTCCTCACTGCTGGGGATTTTAACGGCAAATTCCACACGTCCGTTGTATTTGGGATTTGTCTGCACGTTTGTTTCGTACATATTGGGTATAGTCTGGTCAAGTATGTTGCCAAGCTGAACCTCCGCCCAGGTGCCCCTGCTTTTAACATTAGTCAGCACTCTGTTAAGCCCCTTAACATTGTCCGTAACTCCGGCTGAAAGCTCCTTCATTTCGCCAAGGCTTTTGTAAACGTTTGAAAGCTGCTCCGATACGGTCTTAAAGGATGCGTTAAGCCTTTGGTTAAGAGTTTCCGTCAGCTTTTCGTCAACGGTTTTTCTCATCTGCTCCAGCTTTTCTTCGTTGCTTTTTTGCATAGAGCTGATGGCGTCGCCTGTTAACCTTGTCTGCTTTTCAGCATTACTGTTAAGGGTTTCAATCAGCTTTATCTGTTGCTCATAATTCTTATCCGTCAAGCCCTTCATTTGATTTGAAAGCTGCTGTATTTTTTCATCTGTCTGCCTTGTGTTGATGTCAATTTTTTGGTCAAGCAGTGCAATTGAATTGTCTGCCTTGGGCTTTCTTGTTAACAGTATGATAAGTAAAATAATAATTACTGCGCATAACCCAAGCAGTATATATGTTAAAACAGAGTCCATAGTATCTCTCCTTTTCTCTACTTGTTCTATTTTAACATATATCATTTTTTAAAACAACATTAAATATGGATAAGTACATAAATGAGGACATTATGAAAAATTATCGGCAAAAAATGTTGTTTCTGTAAATAATGCCTTGTAGGTTAAAATAGTGTCAATAATAACACTTTCATCGTGAGTATCGCGGTTACTCGCATTTGTACAAATCCGTCTTTACCAATCAAATATTTTTCGTTTATTGTTTTTTCAACATTCAGTTTATTTACTCTTTCTAAAACATCAAGACGGATAATCCCAATAAATTATAAAAGCACCTAAAATCAGGTGCTTTTTTGTTGCTATTATCGCTTTAATATGCTAAAATACCAAAAGAGGTAATAACTATGGAAAAACTATGGACAAAAAATTTAAGAGATATTGAGCCTTATGTTCCCGGTGAGCAAAGCAGTGACAGCGATATTGTTAAGCTTAACGCTAATGAAAATCCTTATCCACCGTCGCCAAAGGTGCTTGATGCTGTTAAAGGCTTTGATGTGTCTGCCCTCAGGCTTTATCCCAATGCAAATGCAACGCCGTTAAAGCAGGCTATTGCCGATTATTACTCGGTTGACATAAAAAATGTTTTTTTGGGTAACGGCTCCGACGATGTTATCGCCGTTGCCTTTCAGGCACTTTTTAACAGTGATTTGCCCATTGCATATCCTGATTTGACATACAGCTTTTATCCCGTATGGTGTTCTCTTTTTAACATACCCTACAGGACATATCCGGTTGACAGTAATTTCAGGATTAATCCTGAGGATTACAGGGAGAAAAACGGCGGTGTTATAATCCCCAATCCCAACGCGCCTACGTCCTTGGGTGAGGGCAGGGATTTTGTGGAAAGGCTTATGGAATATAATCAGGACAGCGTTGTGATTATTGACGAGGCTTATGTTGATTTCGGCGGTGTTTCCTCCGTACCCCTTACCAAGAAATATGAAAATCTCCTTGTAACAGGAACATTTTCAAAATCACGCTCACTTGCCGGACTCAGAATAGGATTTGCTATCGGCAGTGAAAGGCTGATTTCGGTTCTTGAGGCGGTAAAAAATTCATATAATTCTTATACGATAGATTCCATTTCCATTGAGGCAGGCAGGGCAAGTATTCTTGACGATGAATATTTTAAGGAAACCTGTGAAAAAATCATTGCCACCAGAGAGCGTGTTACAAAGGAAATGAGAGCCTTAGGTTTTAACGTTCTTGACTCACAGACCAATTTCATCTTTGCCACAAAGGATGATATTTCAATGAAGGATATGTTTGAATATCTTAAAACAAAAAAGGTGTTTATAAGGTATTTTTCTGTGCCGAGGATTGAAAATTATGTGCGCATCACAATAGGCACAGACAGGGAAATGGATATTTTGCTGAAGGAAATAAAGGAGTATGTTAAATGAATTCGCAAAAAAAAGCCGCCGTCATTTTTCTCGGCGTAATTAATATAATGAATCTTGCGGCGGGAATTATAACAGAGCTTAAAATTGCGCTGGACAGTGACGTGACGTCAATTATTCCCATAAAAGCAGAAATGACGGTTAACCAAATTTTGCTTTTGAATTTTGCGGTGGTTGTGGTAATTATGCTGCTTATCAGTATTGTTACAGCATACCTTGCAACAGATATACCGTATTCTCCCCTTGAGATAATTTCAAATTGCGCAGGGATTTTTATGGTGATACCTGCGGCGGTGTTCGTTGCGGCGGTGTTTAATGCCGTAAATGCAGAGATAACTGCCGATAAGGTGTGGATAATTTTAAGCGCAGCTTTTTATGTCATTGCAAATGTAATAAATTTCGGCTGCATATTAACGGTAAAAGAAGACGCAGAATAGAAAAAGACGGCGTGTAGGGTATCCTACACGCCGTACTTTTTTATCATAATTCGCTGACATATTTATTGATTTTTTCTGCTATAGGCTTAGCCTCTTCAAATGATACCGGCAAAAACGGAAGCCTTGGCTGTCCGCAATCAATTTTGAATCTTTGGCTGATTACCTGCTTTGCTGCACCGTACAGGGATTTGCAGGACAGCAAATCAAAAATGCACTCGTTAATTTTGTATTGCAGTGCCTTTGCCTTTTCAATTTCGTTTTCGTTAATCAGTCTGTCAAGCTCCACAAAAAGCTCCGGCATACATCCGTAGGTGCCGCCGATGCCTGCGTCAGCGCCCATAAGCCTGCCGCCTACAAATTGCTCGTCCGAGCCGTTGAATATAATAAAATCATCACCGGCTGCCTGACGGTATCTTTCCATAAGATACACAGGCTCGGCGGAATTTTTTACGCCGATAATTTTTTCGTTTTTTGCCAGCTCGCCCAGCATTTCAGGTGTAAGGTTAAAGCCTGTCAGCTGAGGAATATTGTAAATGATGAAGGGAACATCGGTGGAGTCAACGATTGACTGCCAATGCAGCTTGACACTTTCTGCAGGCAGGTGGTAGTAAACGCTTGGCACTGCACTGATTGCGTCTGCACCTATACTTTGGGCGTGCCTTGCAAGGTCAATGCTTTCCTTGGTTGACGCACATCCTACGTGTACAATCACTGTGAAATCATCGCCGGCAGCCTCTTTAACGGCCTTTGCAACCTGCTTTCTTTCCTCTGTTGAAAGCAAAAATCCCTCTCCTGTTGAGCCGCAGGCATATACCCCCTTAACGCCTAAGGATTTATATACCCTTACAAGCTCCTTTATTTTTTCTTCGTCTATATTATCATTTTCATCATATATGGCATTTAAGGCGCAAAACACACCTTTAAATTTGCTTAAATCTGTCATCCTGCTTACCTCCGCTAATGATTTTATCACACAATAATTAATTATACAATAGACAATTTAAAGATAAAGTGATATAATTTCATCGGTGATAAAAATGACAAATAAAGAAATACTCGAACAAATTAAAGGCGGACTTATCGTATCCTGTCAGGCGTTGGAAACCGAGCCGCTTTATGACAGCTATATTATGTCAAAAATGGCATGGGCGGCATTCCTTGGCGGAGCTGTGGGAATAAGAGCAAATACCGTTGTTGATATCAAGGCAATTAAGGAAAAGGTTGATTTACCTGTAATCGGTATTATCAAGCAGGTTTATGACGACAGTGATGTTTATATTACTCCCACAATGAAGGAGGTTGACGCACTTGTTGAGGTTGGCTGTGAAATTATAGCCGTTGACGCAACAAACAGGCTCAGACCAAACGGCGTAACCTTTGAGGAGTTTTTTAAGGAGGTCAGAACCAAATATCCTAATCAATTATTTATGGCGGACACAAGCTGCTTTGATGAGGGCAAAAAAGCGGCAGAGCTTGGCTGTGACCTTATCGGCACCACAATGGCAGGCTATACACCATATACAAAGGGCACACCTTTGCCGGATTATACACTTATGAAAAGGTATGTTACCGAGCTTGATGCACCTGTAATTGCAGAGGGCGGGATTTGGTCACCCGACCAGCTGAAAAAAGCAATTGATATCGGCGTCCACGCCGCAGTAGTAGGCACCGCAATTACAAGACCGATGGATATAACAAAAAGATTTGTGAATGCTATAAAATGATAATCAAATACTCATAGTAGGGGCGAACTGTATTCGCCGGAATTTCGGGAGAACGAAGTTCTCCCCTACAAGAAATCTTGTATATAATTTTCACAGGTTCAAGTCCTTTATTATATCAAAAATAAAAAGCAGATACCCCAATGGGTATCTGC
>CAMBQD010000008.1 GCA_945869905.1 uncultured Clostridia bacterium
ACGCAGTTTATATCCCAAATGGAATTTAAGAATGCCCTTTACACCTCTGTATTTCTGTCCGTATCAGCCTTTTGTAATGCAGGCTTTGACGTTATGGGCAGAATTGAGGCAGGCTCGTCACTTATTACCGTTAATAATAATCCCGTAATTCTTTTAACAATAAGTGCACTAATCATAATAGGCGGTATAGGCTTTATTGTATGGGACGATATACTGGACAAAAAAGCAAGAGTAAAAAGATACCACCTTCACACAAAGCTTACCCTTATCACAACGGCAATACTTTTGTTATGCAGCACACTGCTTTACTATGTTTTTGAGAGAAATAACACACTTTCTCAAATGTCTGTGGGACAAGGCTTTTTAAACGCATTTTTTGCCGGCACCACTGCCAGAACGGCAGGATTTAACAGCATACCCATTGCAGATATGTGTGAAGAATCAAAGATGCTGACAAACATTTTGATGTTTATAGGCGGTTCCTCCGGCTCAACTGCCGGCGGTATAAAAACAGCCACCATGGCGGTTTTGTTTCTGTGCGTTTTGGCAACCCTTAAAAATTCCAAGGATATTGAAGCCTTCGGCAGACGTATAACAGTGGACACCGTCAGAAAAGCTGTGGCAATTGCATTTATCAATCTTTCAGAGGTACTTGTCGCATCTGTGATTATTACGATTTGCCAGCCTGAGCTGGGATACTCAAATGTTTTGTTTGAGTGCTTTTCGGCAATAGGTACGGTGGGACTTGGTATCGGCATAACGCCTATGCTTGAATTACTGCCAAAGATTATTATAATTATGCTTATGTTCACAGGACGCATTACATCACTTGTTTTTGCGTTTATGTTCTATCTTGATATTAACAATAAAAGCTCACAAAAGCCAAAGGGCAATCTGCTCATAGGCTGATATATTTAATGAAAGGCATCGGTAAATTATGAAATCTATACTTGTTATCGGCGCAGGAAAATTCGGTCATCATCTTGCAGAGTATCTGTGTGATATGGACAATGATGTAATGCTTGTTGACAAAAATGAAAATTTGATTAACGAGTACACCGACAAGGTTACTACTGCGGAAATAGGTGACTTTACGGTTAAAAGTAATTTGGAGGCGCTGGGAGTCAATGATTACGATTATGTATTTGTTTGCATAGGTGATTTTCAGGACAGTCTGGTTATTACAAGCTATCTTAAGGAATTGGGCGCGCCTTATGTTATCGGCAAAGCATCATCACTTATTCACGAGAAATTCCTGCTGCAAAACGGTGCGGACAGAGTGGTATATCCGGAAAGGGATAATGCCTACCGTATGGCTGTGGAATACAGCAATTCAACAATATTTGATTATTTCAAATTAAGCGAGGATACAGGCATTTATGAAATTTCCGCACCGAAAAACTGGATTGGCAAAACACTTGCAAATATCAACGTAAGAAAAATTCACGGCGTGTCTGTAATAGCCTATAAGCATGATGACAAAATTTTCCCAATCAGCTCCCCTGATTATGTTTTTTCCTCAAATGAACATTTAATCGTTATGGGCGAAAGAAATAATATTAAAAAAATTGCAAAATAAAAGAGGTATGCTTTATGATATTCAAACCTGATTATGACAAAAACGGCAAAAAAATTCTTTGTCAAATGAACGGCGTTAACCCCGAAATGCTGATGGACATTTATGTTCAAAAAATAAAAAAGGGTGACTGCCATAAAATTTTTGAAAAAGAAAATGAATGTGCCGTACTCCTGCTTTCAGGCAGTGTTAATTTTACCGTAGGTGATAAAATTAACGAGGATTGCCAAAGGGAAAACCCATTCCAAAAAACTCCCTATGCAGTTCATTTTTGTAAGGAAACAGAGGCAGTAATAACCGCCTATGAGGACAGTGAAATACTTGTTCAAATGACTGATAACGAAAAGGTATGGGAGAGTGTTTTTTATAATCCCGATAACTGTCTTTATCAGGAATTCGGCAAAGGTCAGTGGAACGGAACAGGTCATAGAATTGTATCCACAATGTTTGATTTGGACAACGCTCCCTATTCCAACATGGTAATGGGCGAGGTTTTCAACCAGCCGGGAAGGTGGTCCAGCTATCCGCCTCACCATCATCCTCAGCCTGAATTGTATTACTATCAGTTTGACCATCCTGAAGGCTTTGGAGCAGGCTTTGAGGGCGACACTCCGTACAAAACCGAAAACGGCACCTGCCTTTGCATAAGAGGCGGAAACGCTCACCAGCAGGTTACTGCACCGGGATATGAAATGTATTATGTTTGGCTTATACGTCACCTTGACGGTGACCCTTGGGACAAAACAAGGATTTACGTTCCGGAGTATGAATGGCTTGCAAATGCCGATTAGTAATACATTTTGTGTATAAATATACACAAAATATTGCATTTAATGTTGACTTTATAACTTTTTTGTGTTAGATTACATTCAAGACGAGGACAAGGGAGTCCTATCCCTTGTCCTTTTATATTAAATATTTTTTGGAGGAATAAAAAATGAAATTAGCAAAAAAGATTTTAGCTGCCCTTCTTGCAGTTGCAATGGTAGTTGTTTGCTTTGCAGGCTGCTCAAAGAGCACAGCGTCAGTTAAGGTAATTGATATTGACCTTTCCGACGAGGTTTACGCACTTGGCGTAAACAAGGATGAAGCAGAGCTTCTTACACAGGCTAACGATTTCATCAAAACAATTCTCAGTGACGGAACATTTGACAAAATCTGTAACAACTATTTCGGTGACGGTGAGCCGGTAGCAGTTACATCTGCTGTTGAGGACGCATCCAAGGACCAGCTTGTTGTTGCTACAAACGCTGAGTTTGAGCCCTTTGAATACAAAAAGGGTGACAGCTTCTACGGTATTGATATGGAGGTTGTTAAGGCATTTGCAGATTCATTGGGCAAGGAGCTTGTTATCAAGGATATGAAATTTGACGCAGTTGTTCTTTCAGTTCAGCAGGGCAAGGCTGATATTGCCGCTGCAGGCCTTACAGTAACTGACGAGAGGGCTGCACAGGTTAACTTTACGGATTCCTATTACTCAGCATCACAGAGGCTTGTTGTAAAGGCAGATGACACCACCTTTGATAACTGCAAAACCAAGGACGATGTTGACGCTATTCTTAAAACCCTTGACGCATCAGTTAAAATCGGCGGTCAAAACGGCACCACCGGTCAGTATTATGTTGAAGGCTCAGAGTATTTCGGCTTTGAAAAGCTTCCGGCAACATTTGTAGGCTATGACAATGGCTCACTTGCTATGCAGGATTTAATCAACGGCAATGTTCAGTATGTAATTATTGATGCCGCTCCGGCAGCAGCAATTTCAACAGCTATCAACGCAGTAGCTTAAATTTTAAAAAGCAATACCTCGCCTTAAGTAAGGTGGGGTATTTTTTATAAGGGATAAAATTATGAATTTTGGTAGAAAGATAGAAGTCTTTTATGAATTTTTTGTAAATCACGGCGGCTACAACACTGTACTGCTGGGTCTTAAAAACACCTGTATTATTGCGGTTTCCGGCTTGATAATCGGTATTATTATCGGTACCTTGATTGCAACCGTAAGGGTTGTGCCTAAAAACAACGCAGTGGTTAAAATACTTGATAAAATCGCAGGTCTTTATGTGAGCCTTTTCAGAGGAACGCCTATTGTTGTTCAGCTGTTGGTATTCTATTATGTACTGATGCCGTCACTGTCAATGAATTTGAATTCCGTTGCGGTGGCAGTTGTTGTGTTCGGTATGAACTCAGGCGCTTACATATCGGAAATGATGCGAGCAGGTATCCTTTCCGTTGACCCGGGTCAAATGGAGGGCGGTCGCTCAGTAGGCTTAAGCTATGGAACAACAATGATGAAAATAATCATTCCTCAAGCGGTAAAGAACATCCTTCCCACCTTGGGTAATGAATTTATTTCTCTTATCAAGGAAACCTCCGTTGTCAGCTTTGTAGGTGCAACAGACCTTTATGTAGCTTTCAATCGAATCGGCTCCAACAGCTATGAATTTATGGTGCCATATATTGTAATGGCTCTTATCTACATAGCCCTTGTGGTAATTATTTCAATGCTTATTAAAATTATGGAAAGGAGCCTGAGAAAAAGTGATAAAAGTATGTAATCTTCAAAAAAGCTTCGGCGATAACCACGTGCTTAAGGGTATTGATTACGAAATCAAGCCCGGTGAAAAGATTGTTGTTATCGGTCCATCAGGCTCCGGAAAAAGTACATTTTTGAGATGCCTTAATCTTTTGGAAACCCCCACCGGCGGTGAGGTATATTTTGACGGTGAATGTATTACCGACAAAAAGTGTGACATTAATAAGGTGCGTCAGCATATGGGTATGGTTTTCCAGCATTTCAACCTTTTTAACAACAAAACCATACTTGAAAATATTACTCTTGCCCCTCTTCATCTTAAAATTATGAGCAAGGAGGAGGCAAAAAAAAATGCAATGGACCTCTTAAAAAGAGTAGGTCTTGAGGATAAGGCAAATGCTTATCCAAGCCAGCTTTCCGGCGGTCAGAAGCAGAGAGCCGCCATTGTCCGTTCTCTTGCAATGAACCCAAAGGTTATGCTTTTTGACGAGCCCACCTCTGCACTTGACCCGGAAATGGTAGGCGAGGTTTTGCAGGTTATGAAGAACCTTGCCAATGAGGGTATGACAATGGTAGTTGTTACCCACGAAATGGGCTTTGCCCGTGAGGTTGCCGATAGAGTTATATTTATGGATGGTGGCTATATTGTTGAAGAGGCTCCGCCTCAGGAGCTTTTCGGAAATCCCAAAGACCCCAGATTAAAGCAATTCTTAAATGCAGTATTATAACAAAAATCCCTGTCATCGCGACAGGGATTTTTTTAGGTATGATTGTTTATTGTATCGTAATCAACATATTGCTGGCCTGCCTTTGGCGGTTTACCTCCGTTTTTCACCGTCAGCATCTCGCTTACCGTGGCTATTTGATATCCTTCGTCAATAAGCTTTGGCACAATTTTCTTTACAGCATCGGCAGTTGTGGGATATATGTCGTGCATAAGGATAATTGCACCGTCATACACATTTTTCATTGCCGCATTGTAAATTTTATCTGTATCCCTTGATTTCCAGTCCTCCGTATCCACAGACCAGTAGGCTATGGGCATACCCTCTTTTTCACATTCCTTCTGTATTTCAGCGGTAATCATTCCGCCGGGGCATCTGAATATAGTGGGATACTTGCCACTGGCTTTTTTTATTGCCTCACTGCCTGATTTTATAGCATCCACAGTAACGTTTTTGCCGTAGCCTGTGTGGGCATAGGTATGATTTCCCAGCTCACAGCCAAGCTTAACCTCTCTCTTTAACAGCTGGGCAGTGGACTCATTTATTCTTGAGCCCACCATAAAGAAGGTTGCCCTTGCACCGTATTTTTCAAGAGTGTCCAATATGTCCTTAGTGGAATTATATCCGTCAGCCGTAAAAGCAGGACCGTCGTCAAAGGACAGTGCAACAATGGGCTTATTGGGGTCTAAGTTGGAGTATTCAACGGTTTTTTCTTTGATTTTAACCTCAGCTGCTTTAGACCAATTGCTGTAAGCCTTTTCTCCGTCAACGTTTATAAATGCCCTGACTCTCAAATAGTACACATCACCGGGCTTAAGCTTTTCAAGCTTAAAGCTGTTTTCAGTCAGTGATTTACTTTCACAGCCTGAAAAGTCCTTGCCTTTAGCATATTCAATTTCATATCCTGCTGCATTTTTCTGCTCATCCCATTCGGCACACAGCACCGACTCCTCAGGTGAATATCCCCTTACCACCGGGTCTGACGGCAGAGAATATACTGTAATTTCCTCAGCCTCTTTGCTTTCATACTCCTTTTTGTTGAAATATTTGTATGCCGTAATTTTCAACCTGTAAATTGCACCGGACTCAATATTTTCAACAGTATACGAGCAGCAGTCGCCTTTATCTATATTTGCGATATTTTCATATGCCTTGCTCTCATCATTGAACGAATAAATATGATATCCGTCGGCATTGTCAACCTCGGTCCAGTTTAACACAACCGAATCGTTTGTGGTGTCGCCCATAGTGAAATTCCGGACGGGGTCAATGCTTTTGCCCTTAACCACTCCAATGGCAGTGCCGGCAACAATAATTATTACTAAAATCAGCGTGAAAGCCAAAGCTTTTAATTTCTTCTCCAAAGCTTCATCTCCATTAGCTATGCCAATAAATAATTTGTCGATTGATTTATTACTTTGAGTATAATACCCACAATATAAAAAGTCAACAGAAAAATATGTATAAATTAAATTTATAATTTTATTAAAAATTTGTTGATATTTTGATAACAATTCTTATTGACCGAAGGTCAAGTTAGTGCTATTATATTACAGGTTTATAATCAGTATATTATGTATTAGTCTATCTACTAATAAGAGGAGGATGGTTAAATGGAAGGTTTAATCATTGTTCTGATTTGTTTTCCGTTTTTGAGTGCTTTCCTGTTAAGCATATTCAAAAATGACAAAATCAGACAAGCAGTAACCTATATCAGCAGTATAGCTCTTATAGGTATGGCAGTGACCTTTGCTGTAAAGTATTTTACTTCAGGAAAATCAGGATTGTCATTTTTTACCGAAACCGAAATTATTGATTACGGTATGATTGGGGTTGAGGCTTTTCTGATGGTGCTTGTTACGGTATTGAGCTTTAAGTATAAGCAATACTATGCGGCAGTGCTGTCAATAGCCCAAAGCGTGTTAATATTTTGGTATGAATTGGGCGGAAAAGCTCCTCATCAGCTAATAAACAAGATATATATTGACCAGCTCACCGTAATTATGGTTCTGATTGTTGCCGTTATAGGTACACTCATCACAGTTTATGCTTGCGGTTATATGAAAGATTACCATAATCACCATAAAGAATTTAAGGACAGAAGAAAATATTTCTTCTCGCTGCTTTATGTATTCCTCGGTGCAATGTTCGGTCTTGTGCTTTCAAACAGCCTTATCTGGATTTATTTCTTCTGGGAAATAACAAGCGTTGTTTCCTTCCTGCTTATAGGATATACCAGAACTGCAGAGGCAATTCACAATTGCTTCAGAGCTTTGTGGATGAACCTTTTAGGCGGATGCGGCTTTGCTGTGGCAATAGTTTTTGCAGGAATAAAATTCAACATTACCGATATGCAGAGTCTTATCCTTTGCGACGGAAATATAGTAATCGTTCCGATTATTCTCCTGTCCTTTGCCGCCCTTACAAAAAGCGCACAGCTTCCGTTTTCAAAATGGCTTTTGGGCGCAATGGTGGCACCCACTCCGTCATCTGCATTGCTTCACAGTGCCACAATGGTTAAGGCGGGCGTATACCTCCTGCTCAGGCTTGCACCTGTCCTTGCAGGTACATATGCAGGAACAATGGTCAGCCTTATCGGAGGCTTCACCTTCCTTGTAATGTCTATGCTTGCAATCACCGTAAGCGACGGCAAAAAGGTGCTGGCATATTCCACAATATCAAACTTAGGTCTTATTACCGCCTGTGCAGGCATAGGACTTGAAGAAACCGTTTGGGCAGGAATATTCCTTCTCATTTTCCACGCTGTTTCAAAATCCCTTCTGTTCCAGACAGTCGGTGCTATCGAAAATGCCACAGGCTCAAGGGATATAGAAACAATGCACGGTCTTGTTCGCCGTCACCCATACCTTGCGTGGACCCTTGTTATCGGTATTGCCGGTATGTTCCTTGCTCCCTTCGGTATGCTTATTTCAAAGTGGGCTGCGCTTAAAGCATTTATTGACAGCGGTTCTGTTGTTATGATACTGTTTGTATGCTTTGGCAGTGCCACAACGCTTTTCTACTGGATGAAATGGATGGCAACCGTCCTTGCATCAAAAACCAACGACGTTAAGGCAAAAAATACCACATCGGCAAATCAGTGGGTATCAATTTTAATCCATTCCGTGTTTATGGTGCTTCTTTGCTTTTTATTCCCGTTTATCTCCTCACAGGTAATTATCCCTTACATTCACAATGTGTTTAATAACGCATATCAGGTTATATCAAATGACAACATTATAATTATGATGATTATGCTCATTGCAATATTTGTTATTCCTGCAGTTTCATGGGTATCTGCAAGGCACAGCAAATATAAAAAGGTTGCCCGATACATTAACGGTGTTAACGCAGGCGACCAGATGAACTACATTGATTCAATGGGTGAAAAACGCAGGTTCTTCCTTGCCAACTGGTATATGGAGGATATTTTCGGTGAGAAAAAGCTTTGGAATCCGTCCGTTATCATTTCAATATTGCTTATAATCACATTTATGGTTATCTCAATAGGAGGTGCATTCTAATGACCGGTACAATGAAAATCGTGTTAAGCATTGCCGCATACATTATTTTTGCTCCTGTTTTGGGTGGCTTAATGTCAGGTGTTGACAGAAAAATTACCGCTCGTATGCAGGGCAGGCAGGGTCCTCCTATTTTTCAGGCTTTTTATGATGTAATAAAGCTTATGAAAAAAGAAACCGTATATGTCAACCACGTTCAGATTTTTTACCTTTTAATTTTCCTTGTTTTTGTAATTTTCACCGGCTGCCTTTTCTTCGGCGGATTTGATTTGCTGCTTGTGTTCTTTGCGCTTACCACTGCAAATCTGTTTCTTATTCTTGCCGCAACCAGCAGCCACTCGCCCTATGCAAATATGGGTGCAAACCGTGAAATGATACAAATGCTTGCATATGAGCCTATGGTGCTTTTAACCGCAGTGGGCTTTTATCTTGCAACAGGCACCTTTAAGGTTAGAGAAATTATTGCAAATGACGGTGTACCGCCTATTGTTTTACTTCCCGGTGTATTTGTAGGCTTTGTATTTATTCTTACAATTAAGCTTCGTAAGCACCCCTTTGACCTTTCCACAAGCCACCACGCCCATCAGGAAATGGTAAAGGGTATAACAACGGAATTTTCAGGCGAAATGTTTGCAATAGTGGAAATTTCACATTGGTATGAAAATGTATTTCTTATGGGTGTAATTGCACTGTTTTTCATCAACTCAAGCTGGTGGACAATATTTATTGCGCTTGTTGCCATTTCAATTACATACTTTGTTTTAATCCTTGTGGACAATACAAACGCAAGAGTTAAATGGCAGAAGATGTTTAAAAATTCCTGGTTAACAACAATCATTATCGGTGCTCTTAATGTGTTCATTCTTGAAGTATTTGTAAAGGGGGTTAAGTAATGGCTGATATAACGAAATCACCTTGGATTATGCACTATGACGGCTCCAGCTGTAACGGCTGTGATATTGAGGTTTTAGCCTGTCTTACTCCCGTATATGACGTTGAACGCTTTGGGGTAATTAACACCGGTAACCCAAAGCATGCGGATATCCTGCTTATTACCGGCTCGGTTAACGAGCAGAACAAGGACGTTGTAAAGCAAATTTATGACCAGATGACCGAGCCTAAGGTTGTTTGCGCAATAGGAATATGTGCCTGTAACGGCGGTGTATTTAAGGACTGCTACAATATTATCGGCGGTGTTGACAAGGTCATACCTGTGGATATTTATGTTCCCGGATGCGCGGCAAGACCGGAAGCCATTATTGACGGCGTTGTTAAGTCCCTTGCTCTGCTGAAGGAAAAAAGCAAAAGGCTTAAGGAGGGTGAATAAATGAGAGAACAGTATACATTGGAAACAGTTGATATCCCTACCCTTTATAACATTATGCTTGAAAAGCAAAGAACAGGATACCGTTTGGCACAAATCTGTGCAACAGCATTTGAAGGCTACAACGAGCTTATTTACTCAGTTGCCAAGGAATACACCTTTGAAAATTACAAGGTAATAGTCCCCATTGACACTGAAATAAATACAATATCCGATTTCTTTCCGTCGGCAATGCTTTATGAAAATGAAATGAAGGAGCTTTTTGACGTTAAGATTAAATCAATTAATCCCGATTACAACAACAAATTTTTCAGAATTGCAAAGAAGGCTCCCTTCAAAAAAGAAGTGAAGGAAGCAATCAAGGTTGTAAAAAAAGAAGAGGAGGCGGCAGAATAATGGGCGAAAAATCAGTAGTTCCCTTTGGTCCTCAGCATCCTGTACTTCCTGAGCCTATTCACCTTGACCTTGTGCTTGAGGACGAAAAGGTTGTGGAGGCTATCCCATCCATCGGCTTTGTTCACAGAGGTCTTGAGGGCTTGGCTGAAAAAAGAGATTTTAACGACTATCAGTACGTTGTTGAAAGAACCTGCGGTATATGCTCCTTCGGTCACGGTATGACCTACTGTGAGGCAGTGGAAAGAGTTTTTGACGCAGAAATTCCCGAAAGGGCACAGTTTTTAAGAACCATATGGCTTGAAATGAGCCGTATCCATTCCCACCTTCTTTGGCTGGGACTTTTGGCAGACGCCTTTGGCTTTGATGCGCTCTTTATGCAGTGCTGGAGAATGAGGGAAAAGGTTCTTGATATGTTTGAGGCATCCACCGGCGGACGTGTAATTTTTTCCGTAAATAAAATCGGCGGTGTTCTTAAGGATATGGACTCCTCTATGCTTAAAAGCTTTGTGGACATCTTTGACGGTATGGAAAAGGATTTGAAAAAAATCACAAAGACCTTTCTTAACGATTACACCGTTGAATCACGTTTAAGAGGTGTTGGCATTCTTACAAAGGAGGATGCAATCCGCCTCGGCGCAGTAGGCCCTATGGCAAGGGCGTCAGGCATTAAGCTTGATACACGTATGCTGGGCTATGACGCCTATGACAATATAGAATTTAAAATTATCACCTCGGACGAATGTGACGGATATGCAAGATGCGCTGTTCGTATCGGCGAGCTTTTCCAGTCCTTTGACATTATCAGACAGCTTGTTGACAAAGTTCCGGAGGGAGCCATTGCAAATCAAATTAAGGGAAATCCTGACGGAGAGGCATTTGCAAGAGTTGAACAGCCAAGAGGTGAGGCTATCTATTACGTTAAGGGCAACGGTACAAAATTCCTTGAAAGATTCAGAATGCGTACCCCAACATTTACCAATATTGAATCCCTCATCCATATTTTACCCGGCTCTGAGCTTGCAGATGTGCCACTTCAGATATTGACAATTGACCCCTGCATAAGCTGTACCGAAAGATAGGAGGAATAGTATTATGGCAATTATGAATTTTTCCCTTACGGCACTTAAGAATTTATTTTCAAAGCCTGCTACCTCTAACTATCCTCAGGTGCCAAAGCAGTATCCTGAAAAAAGCAGAGGCCACGTTGAAATAAACATTGACGACTGCATTATGTGCGGACTTTGCTCACGCAAATGTATGTCCGGCGCCATTAAGGTTGACAGGGCGACAAAAACCTGGTCAATTGAAAGAATGGGATGTGTTCAGTGCGGTGCCTGTGTAAATGCCTGCCCAAAGAAATGCCTTTCAATGGCAGTGGGCTATACTCAGGTATCCACAGAAAAAACCGTTGACTCCTTCAGCCAGCCTATTCCGGAAACAAAGCCGGGCAAAATTGTAAACGATATGTCAAAATGTATTCTCTGCGGACTATGCGCAAGAAAATGTCCTCAGGAATGTATTACAGTTGACAGAACAGGTGAAAAAACATGGACCATTGACCGCGACAAATGCGTGCAGTGCGGTGCCTGCATTGACGCCTGCCTGAAATTTAAGGCCCTCAGCACAGCAGATGACGACGGTGAAAAGGGAGTTGTAACATTCCACAAGGAGTAATCCTATGACAAAGAAATTAACCTTTCACGGTATTGTTCAGGGCATAGGCTTCAGACCTGCCGCCCGGCGTATCGCAAAAGACCTTAACATAAAAGGTCAGGTTAAAAATTCCGGCGGAAATGTAAAAATAATTATAAGCGGCAGCGAACAGGCGTTGGACGAATTTGTCCAACGCCTTGTTGCCATGTTTGAAATAAGAGATTACAGCTCGAAAAAAATTGACGATAAAGAGTTTTCCGACTTTAAAATTGTCCACTCGGATAATGACAATCAAACCCCGTTTATAACTCCTGACCTTGCCACCTGCAAGGACTGTGAAAGGGAGCTTAAGGATAAAAATAACCGCAGGTTTAATCATCCGTTTATAAGCTGTGTTAACTGTGGTCCGAGATATACCATAATTAACACCCTGCCCTCTGACAGAGAAAACATCACTATGTCACCCTTTGAAATGTGCAGTGACTGTGAAAAGGAATACACCGCTGTGTATGACAGGCGTAGCCACGCCCAAACAATTGCCTGCAATAGCTGCGGTCCCGAAACAAGCATACAAATCAACCACGCTGTTGATATTCTTAAAAACGGAAAAATACTTGCAATTAAGGACATTGGCGGATATCATCTTGCCTGCAAAGCAGAATGTGCAGAAAGCGTTAATAGAATAAGACAGCTAAAGGGCAGGGAAACAAAGCCCTTTGCGGTTATGTTTTCCTCCCTTGATGAAATAAAAGAATATTGCAGGGTTAATGAACAGGAAAAAAACCTGCTGCTGTCCCCTGCCAGACCTATTGTTCTGCTGGAGAAAATAAAGGATTTTGACAATTCCGTCTGCGGTGACAGTGATTACATAGGTGCCTTTCTTCCCTGTAATCCCATACAGATAATGATACTTGATAAAGTGTCCCCATTGGTAATGACCAGTGCTAATATCAGTAGCGAGCCTATTATCATCGACGACGATGAAATAAAAAAATTCGGTGTGGACGTGCTTTCCCATAACAGAAAAATACTTACACCCCTTGACGACAGTGTGGTGTGTGTAATTAAAGGAAAAACCCGATTCCTCCGCCGTGCAAGAGGCTATGTTCCCCTTGCCATTGAAATTGACAATAGGGCAAAAAAAGATAC